>CAIYCP010000498.1 GCA_903924715.1 uncultured beta proteobacterium | reverse complement strand
GTAAGGGTCGTACTGAAAAATTGCAGACGCGCTGAGCTTGTCCGTTAACGCAGCATTGGTACCGACTAAAAATTCAGACTTGGTGTTCGTGCGCGGCACCTCAAACGGCAACGTCACCATTTGATCTTCAAAATAGAAACGCTGCGCCACGCCAAAACTAAAGCGCTCAAAGCCCGTATCTTGATCCATCCAGCGCGTAGTCAGTGCGACCGTTGCCTGGTTGGCATTCGCGATACGGTCCCAACCACCCGCATAGATATTTTCTTGGAACGCCTGAGAGAAGTTAAAGTCGGCCAGCGTCGTGTCATAGACCGGAAACTGCGACTGATCACGATAAGGCACTCTCAAATAGTAGGCGCGCGGCTCAAGGGTCTGCGTGGCCGGTTTTCCAAAAAAAGTCGTCTCGCGATCAAAGGTCATGCCAGAATCAAGCGACATGATCGGCAGCACCCGCGAGTTTGAGGCCTGCCCGTATCCGTACCAGCCCTCAAGTCCATACCAGTCGGTTTGGTACTGCGTCGCACTGAGGGCGATCTTCGGTGTGATGTACCAACCGGGTCGCACGATTGGGTAGGATATTGACGAATAGGACGAAGCCCGTGAACCATCCGGCTTGTAACGTAGCGAACCATCCGGCCCATACGGGAACCGGTTGTCAAGCGGCATTTCAAACCGGGTAATCGTATTTTGAGATTGAATGTCAAAACCGCCCAAATCAAAGCGCGCGCCGTTGGCCATTAACTCAGGCACTTTGTTATAAATCGGCGCAACCGCAGTGCCGGGTGGCCGCAAGGTCTGATACGTCTGCACCTGCGCACTGGTTTGCCAGAACTCGTTGGCCCAACCAGCCCCCGCCATTCGCGGTAAATAGGTCGTGGTTGACTGATTGACTGCGATCGTCGCGAAGTCATTGAAATAGTTGTCGTCAGAGACCCCGCTGACGTTATAGCCCGCAAAGAAGCCATTTCCGAGTGATTGGAAGTGATTGGCGGTAAACATCCAGCGATCGGTGCCCGTTTGAATGTCTTTGTTCAAGTAGGTTCCGGCCATCATGCCTGTGTACTTTTCGCCCATATAGCGAAACTCGTCGCCAATCTGCAAACCGCGTTTGGACATCGCGCGTAATTGCGCCGTCATATCCATGTTGGGCGCGATATTAAAGTAATAGGGCTGCGTGAA
This sequence comes from uncultured beta proteobacterium, assembly GCA_903924715.1. Taxonomy (GTDB): domain Bacteria; phylum Pseudomonadota; class Gammaproteobacteria; order Burkholderiales; family Burkholderiaceae_B; genus Zwartia. Next base: position 8,311 of record CAIYCP010000498.1, on the reverse strand, counting down.
GTCAACGCCCGTGTTACTCGTGGCACCAAAGGTCGGTAATAAAAAGCCTGACTTACGTTCTTTTTTAATCGGAAACGACAGATACGGCGAGGCAAGAATCGGTACATCTTTGAAATACAGCACGCCGTTACGCGCGACCCCTTCGTTTTCCAGAAAGTCGAGGTCGAGCTTTTCGGTTTCGATATACCAAGAAGGTTGAGGGCACGGACAGCCGCTGTAGGTCACGTCAGTCAGACTCATCTGATTTTTATTGTAGACATCAGCCCAAGAGCCCACGCCGGCGCCACCATTATCAATCCAGAAGTTGGGTTGATCGACCGTTGCTGTGCCATCCTCCGCTTTGTACAAAATACCGGTACCACTGATCACATTGCCGTCGCGAATCAAACGGGCATTGATTTGGGCATCCATCACGCCCGTACCCTTGTTGTAATCAATGATATTGGCCTTCAAGACGCCGTCTTGCCGTCTGACCGCTGAAGCGCCCTTCATTTTGAGATTGTTCTGGCCGTCACCTTGCATCTCGGCGGCTTCGATAAACATGGGCATGGTCTTGTCAGACAGAATCCCCTGGCCGAGACGAGGCGATACCTTGAGTCCAGGCATCAACAGGCCGTCAGCGGTCAGCGTGGCCTGTGCGCTTGGCGAAGGCGCACCCGGCGTCTGCGCCAGCGCGACACTCAAACCTGACAGAAGCAACAACCAACAAAAAATACGCACGTTCGAGAAAATCACCTGGATCGATACAGCAAGAGGCAAGCGTGCCCGAGCGCCTTTTAAGATAAAAGGCACCGACAGCCAGTATTATAGAGAAGAGGCGCGTATTTGCCTTAGGTTTAGCACCGATTTTCCCCTTGCCCGCACGAATCACTTTTTCATGAATCCACCTACACACGCGACAGATCCAAGAATGTCTTTATTGCTCAAGTGGTTAGCCACCCTTGATCCGGCAATTAGCCTGAAAATCAACTCTTTGGCGCCAGCCTCAAGTGATGCAAGTTTCAGACGTTATTTCAGAATCGAGGCGCATTCGAGCACGCTGATCGTGATGGACGCCCCGCCTCCCCAGGAAAACTGCCAACCCTTTGTCGATGTGGCCGCTCGACTTGCTGCGGTCAACCTTAATGTGCCTCAAATCCTGGCCCAAGATTTACAACAGGGATTTTTGCTACTTTCTGACCTAGGGCCGACGACCTATTACGCCAAAATTCAGCAAGGGTTACCAGACGCTGAGCTACAAGCGCTTTATCGCGATGCACTCGGCGCCTTAGTGACGCTACAAACGGCCAATCACGCTGGCCTGCCAATTTACGATGCAAAACGCCTAAAAATCGAACTTGGCCTGTTCGTCGAATGGTATGTGACGGTGCATTGCAAGGTCACCCTCGAGGCCGCCGTCTTGCAGCAGCTTGAACAGGTTTTTGACTTATTGGTCGAACACAATGCTGCGCAACCCATCGTGCTGGTCCACCGGGATTTTCATTCACCCAACCTGATGCTGAGCGAACGGCCCGAACATGGCGCCAATCCGGGCGTGCTTGATTTTCAAGATGCCGTTGCCGGCCCAATTACGTACGATCTTGCCTCCCTAGTTGTCGATGCGCGCACCACCTGGGAGGAGCCTCAGCAAATCGACTGGGCCATTCGCTACTGGGAACTCGCACGCAAACAGGGCCTGCCCGTGCCCGCTGATTTTGCCGAGTTTCATCGCGACTACGAGTGGATGGGTTTACAGCGCAATCTGCGCATTTTGGGCGTCTTTGCCCGACTCAATCATCGCGACGGTAAAGCGGCCTACTTAGCGCACATGCCCCGCGTCAACCAATACGTGCGTCAAGTCGCGGCGCGCTATATCGCGTTCAAACCCTTGTTGCGAGTGCTTGATCAACTCGATCAGATACAGACTAAAGTGGGCTACACCTTCTGATGCGCGCGATGATTTTGGCCGCAGGACGGGGCGAACGCATGCGGCCGCTCACGGATCAGATGCCCAAGCCTTTAATTCCCGTTGCCGGCAAACCCCTGATTCAATGGCATCTTGAAAAACTAGCTCAAGCAGGGATTCGAGACGTCGTGATTAATCATGCCTGGCTCGGCAATATGATCGAAGAAGCATTGGGTTCGGGGCAGCAATTTGGCCTGCGTCTTCAATACTCTGCTGAGCCCCAAGCGCTTGAAACTGCGGGTGGAATTGCAACCGCTTTGCCGCTTTTAGGCGAGCACCCTTTTTTAGTTTTGAACGGTGACATCTGGTGCGATTGGGATCCCGCTCAGGCAGCATCTTTGGTGCAGCAACTCGCACTGCGTCAGTGCCTTGCCTGGCTGTTAATGGTGCCCAATCCTGCACAACATCCTCAAGGTGATTTTTTACTCGGCACAGACGGCCTCGTACATGATCAACCTAGTCAATCACCTAACGGATTCAAGCATACCTTCGCCGGAATTGGTCTGTATCACCCGAAACTCTTTGCGCACATACCCACGCACCAGCCCGCCAAATTAGCGCCACTTTTGCGCCAAGCCATGACGCATGATTCGGTGCTAGGGTCGTTGCATCAAACAGAATGGATCGATGTCGGCACCCCTGAACGCTTAGCAGCGCTCGAAGGTAAAATGGCCGCGAGGCATCAAACGAAGTAAAAGGGCATCAAGGATTTTATGGTTATTCGCGTTCAACCCAAACGGGCAATTTTTAAGCCAGCGCCCTATGACACACGGCGTCGTACGCGCAGGCTGCCGAGTTGGCTCATCCTCTTATTACTCGGCGTGTTTGCCGGCGCGGGTGGCGTCCTCATTCTGCAAACCAGCTACGGCCCAAAACACCTCACAACCACTGAAGCACAAAAACTCACCGAAGAGCTTAGCAGCGCCGCACTCGAACGGCTGCGCGTGCAAACCAAACTTGACGAGCAGGCCCGGCTGTTGGCTGTTGCGCAGGACGAAAGCGAGAAGCTCAACGGCACACTCAAAGAAGAGCTTGGCAGCCTCAAAGCCCTGGTCGAACCCCTCAAAGAGCAGCTCAATCTCTTTGCGCAAACACTGCCCTTTGATGCCCGCTTTGGCCCAACGGGCATCAGCACCGCCCAGTTTATTCAAGGCAAAGGCACGACCAAACTCACCTACTTATTATGGTTGCTGCAAGAAAAAGCAGATCGACCTGATTTTGAGGGCTTACTTGAACTGAGCTATGAAGGCACCTATACCGATGGCCGCAACGAGATCGTCACGTTGCCGCGTAGTCGCGTGAAGTTCGGACACTATCTTCATGTCACAGGCCAAACTGATTTGCCCGCGGGCTTCACCGCGCGCCGCGCCAACGCGCGACTGTTTGATCTCGACGGAAAACGGCAAGTGACCTGGCGCGTATTTCCGATCACCATCAAATAACGCGGCAAGATTCCAACCCTTCAGGGTTAGCTAAATTGCGGTCCAACCCCCATCTACCATCAAGGCAGATCCGGTCACCATGGCCGAGGCATCGCTCGCTAAAAAAACGACCGCCCCCATCATGTCTTGCGGCTGTCCGACGCGTCCTAACGCAATTTTTGACACCACAAAATCCTTGAAGGCCAGGTCAGCAAGCATGGGGCGCGTCAAATCGGTTTCGACAAAAGTCGGGCATAGTGTGTTCACCCGAATTCCTGCTGCACCAAGCTCCCAGGCCAAGGCCTTGGTCATACCCTCAATGGCATGTTTGCTGGCGCAATACACAGTGCGCTTAGGCCCGCCGACATGGCCCATTTGAGAAGACACATTGATCAAACTGCCAGTCAACCCCGCTTCGAGCAAGCCCTTGACAACAGCGCGCGTCACATAAAACGTGGCGCTGACATTGAGCGCCATCACCGCATCCAAGTCTGCATCTTGCATCTCTGTCAATAGCGTGGGGCGATTGGGGCCCGCGTTGTTCACCAAGACTTGAAAGGGGCCCAAGCGCGCAATACCTTCACTGACTGCCGTAGAGTGCGTCACGTCAATGACCCAGGGCGTCGCTCGGCCGCCTGCTTGACGGACCCGCTCGCAAACTGCGTCGATCTCACCGGCATTTCGTGCAGCGACGACCACCTCGGCTCCTGCCTCGGCCAACGCGAATACGGCGGCCTGCCCTATTCCGCGGCTCCCTCCCGTGACCAAAGCCCGTCGACCATCCAGACGAAAACTAGGTGTTTGCAATTTATTCTCCCGATTAGGTATGTAAAGCCAAGCCAACAGCACGGTAGGCCGAAAGTGTCGAACGCGCTCGATTATGCAACGCGTACACGGGCGTGCGCAACGCCTTGCCGCCCGTTTATACTCCAAGCACCCTGAGGATGCCGGATTGCACCTATTTACTTCTGCTGCAGCACGTTTTCGCGCGTCGACCCTGCCGCAACGCTTCTTTGCGTTTATTACGCTGGGCCTTTTACTCCATCTCGCTTTTGGCAGTTTACTGACGCTTTCAGTCGACGAAGCACACTACGCCCTATACGCAGAAAAACTCGCACTCAGTTATTTTGATCATCCGCCTTTAGTGGGCTGGGTACAGTGGCCGTTGGTTGCACTGGGCGTACCCGATGCGGTACTGCGCCTGATTCCTCAGCTCTTGTGGCTCACCGCCTGCCTACTTGCCCGTAATATCGCCCGCGAGCTGCCTGCGCGTATCCCTCAATGGCCGAGTGACCCACACAGCAAAGACGTGGCCGGACTATGGGCCATCGCACTCGTGCTGTTAGCGCCCCTGCTGCACGTTTTGGGTGTGGGTCTATTGCCTGATACCTTACTGATGGTGCTCACACTCTTGTTAATGCAAGTCACGCTCAGACTGACCCGCCCGACCCCCCTCACGACGACCAAACCCTCCGATCTGCACGTGTGGCTCGCCCTGGGCGTACTGTTAGGTCTTGCCGGCCTCTCAAAATACACGGCCATTTTGCCCGCGGCGGCTGTGATCCTGAGCTTAGTGGGCGCACAACAACTGAAGTGGCTGCGCTCTCCTGGCCCTTGGCTTGCTCTGGTCGTCGCGGTCGGCCTCGTCTCGCCGGTGTTTTACTGGAATGCGCAGCACGAATGGGTCTCGTTCGTCTATCAACTGAAGCACGGCAGCGGTGGCCAATGGCAAGCACGCAGACTACTTGGCTTTATTGGTTTACAACTGGTGGCCTATGGCCCCTTGTTATTTTTAGGCGGCTATCTCGCTGTGCGCCAAGTCGTGACGCGCCGCAATTGGCAAGCCCTTTGTTTGCTTTCATTCTTTTTAATCCCTTTTTTAGTGACGGCTGGACTTTCTGGTGGGGGGGGTAGCCTGCCGCACTGGACGGCCCCAGCCTGGCTGGCACTCATTCCTTTCTGTGCCAACGCACTCGCGGCGCACTGGCGCGCTGGCAAACACCAATGGATCATCGCCTTTGTGCGGATCCAAGCGGTGATCTGCCTACTGGCCTTTATCGCCTTATTTTTTGTTGGCATTCCAGGCATCAGTCAACAGCATGCCTGGGGCAAAAAGAACCCGCTGGCCGACTTATGGGGCTGGGATCAGGCAGGGGCGCGCGCGCACGACTGGTCAAAAAGTTTGAATATTGCTTCTATTTCAGTCAAAAACTGGACGCTCGCCAGTCGCATGGCTTGGTATGCCCGCCCACTAGACGTGGTTGTGCTCGATTCACGCTTTGACCAGTTCGACCTGTGGTTTGGTCAGATTCCAACAGGACAGGACAGTATTTTTGTAAACTGGTCACAAATGTCCTTTGATTTACCCACGCAACCAGGCGGTTTTGAGTCATGCACGCGGGTTGAACAACTGAATATCGAGCGGCTGGGTCGACTGGTGTCTGACTTTAGCTTTTATCACTGCCGTAACTGGGGGGGTGCGCAAGCGCCCACTCACTCAGGTCAAAAGAATTGAAAAATACTCTAAAGTCGCTTTGGCCATATTTGCGGGTCGTGTTGTCACTGCTGCTGTTATGGCTGGCCGCACGTAATATCGACTGGCAAGCCCTCAGCTCAACAAAAATCGAGATTCAGCCACTTTGGTTTGTACTCGCGTTGGCCCTACTCATTTCGGCCAACCTGCTGGCCGTCGTTCGCTGGGGTTGGCTCTTGCGCAGCCTGGGCTTGTATCGGCCCGTTTCTGATTACATCACCCTTTATTTTGCCGGCGGCCTGATCAATCAAGGCTTGCCCAGCACGATCGGTGGTGACAGCTACCGCGCCGTCGAAGCAAGCAGGCTCGCCAAACAAAACGCAATGGTGCAGTCTGAACCAACACTTGCCCAAGAGCTGCATGCGCCCATCGACTTACAGCATGCACCGCCACGCTTACGTCTTGGATTTTTAAGTGTCGCACTCGATCGAGGTCTAGGCTTGGTCGGCAACAATATTCTGGGCGCGCTTGGCTTGCTTTTAAGTGGCACCATGATTGCACCTTGGGGCCCCACACTGGGCGCATGGGTGCTGGGCGCGATGCTCGGAGGTGCCGCAGTGGGCGCTGCGTTGCTTAAACTGCAACGGACGCGCGGCCTGGTTCAAGCCCTGCTCAGCAAACTCGGTATGAGTAACGCACTCAAAGGCATTGATACCGCCTTCGGTTGGCCGCAGGTGGCCATACAACTCAGTATTTCAGTTGCCACGCATACGATCGCCTTGTGTGCGTTTTGGTTTTGCCTGCGCGCCTTCGGCGTCTACGCGCCCTTTGCCGCATTGATGGTTGGTCTTCCGGCTCTGGGCTTGCTGATGATGTTGCCGATTAGTATCTCAGGCTGGGGATTGCGTGAGGCGACACTCTCGGCTGCACTAACACTGTGGGGGGTCGATAGCGGCGTCACCGTCTTGGCGTCCGTCAGCTTTGGTATTGTGACACTAGCGACTTACCTTCCAGGTGCATTGTCCCTACTGCGTCGCCGTCGCAGCGACGCCACGAGCAAACCCGCCCAGGCCAATCCCTCAAACTCTTTTACGCGTTAAGCGCCGGTCATCATGAGCCTAAGTGTAGACACCATGCGCACGATTGACCATCGGGTCGGCGTGCCACTTTGCGCACTTGCAACACCTTTTGTCATTTTGTTTGACTGGTTTAAAACGTTGCTCGCGGGCCCCGTTGGCACACCGCGCAATCTGTTATTTATCGAACTCTCTGAAATGGGCAGCGCAATCCTGGTTGATCCCGCGATGCGCGATGCGCAAGCACGTGGGGCCGAGATCTTTTTTCTAATCTTTAAAAGTAATCAGGCCAGTTTAAGTTTGTTAAATACGGTTCCTGCTGAAAATATTTTCACAATCGACGCTTCGTCACTCAAGTCACTGGTCACCGACACCATCAAATTTTTGTTTCAAGCGCGTGCAAAAAAAATCGACACCGTCATTGACCTTGAACTTTTTTCACGTTTTACCGCACTGCTAACCGGGCTATGCGGTGCGCGTCGGCGCGTGGGTTATCACATCTTTCATGGCGAAGGCCTGTGGCGCGGCAACATGTTGACCCACAAAGTCCACTACAACCCACATATTCATATTGCCAAAAACTTTTTATCGCTTATTCATGCTGCGTTTTCAACTCAACCTGAACAGCCCTTCAGCAAAATTCATATCCCCGATGCCGCGATTCAAATCGCGCAAGCCGTGGTGCAGCCTCGCGACAAACAAGCCGTACTTGAACGGATCGAACGTATGGCGCGCGAGGCACAACGCCCTTTTACGCTGGGCCAGCAACCCCTGCTCTTGGTCAATCCTAATGCCAGTGAGCTTTTGGTGCAGCGCCGCTGGGCACCTGAAAGTTTTTCGGCCTTAATCGTTGCGCTACAAAAAAAATGGCCTGATTGCCTCATATTAATTACGGGCTCACCGGCCGAACATGCGTATGTTGAAAATGTTCGCTCAGGCGCTAACGTCGCCAATGCCATTAATTTTGCGGGGCAAGTATCTTTTGCAGAATTGCCTGCGCTCTACACACTGGCCGATGTCATGGTGACCAACGACTCTGGTCCCGGACACTTTTCGTCGGTGACGGGTTTACATACCGTAGTGCTGTTTGGGCCCGAGACACCTGCGCTTTATGGCTCGCTTGGAAAATCGATTCCGATTACCGCACAGTTAGCCTGCTCGCCTTGTGTGAGCGCCGCCAATCACCGCAAAACGCCCTGCTCTGATAACGCCTGCATGCGCGCGATTCGCGTTGAGCAAGTTCTTGAAAAAATGGCACTGCAGTTTGCCGCGGCACGTGCGAATGGCTGAGACCTCATCGCAAAAAGCGATGCCCTCGCATGAATCCCCGCGGCCATTGATTAAACGATCGACCTGGCTTTGGTGTGCGTTACCCCTTTTACTTTGGGGGCTGGTC
>CAIYCP010000497.1 GCA_903924715.1 uncultured beta proteobacterium | reverse complement strand
TTAGCCTTCGCTTTGCGAACTGGTGAAATCTTCATGTACTCGACATTGGTGTTACGTCGTGAGTTCATTTTCAAATACTGAGCCAAGCGCCAAACATTCGGAGATAGTGCAGTAAATCCCGCCTTGCGCTCGCGGTTTTTTTCTGAGAAAGGCGTCTTGTTTTGAAATGCTCTCACTGCATCAACAAAAGCATTGACGCGCAAAATCTCTGCTGAAGACAAAGCTCTGTCGCACATCAAACGATATTCTTGAAGCATCCTTTCGGACTCCATGAATTCGTTATTGGAAAAGTATCCGCCCTGTAAGCCTTTCTCAAGAAGCCATGCAGGCGTGATAGCAAACACCTTGATGCCTAGGTGTTTGGCCACCTTGAATACGACATGCGAGAAAAGTGTATCTGCAGTCTGACACACGACCGCCCGTATTTTACGTTCAATGAAAACATGCTCAAGAAATGTGACGATGCTCACTAGGAGTTCTGTCACATACGCGGCAGACTCTTGCCTTTGCCCAGCGCCGCCTAGTAAGAAGGAGTAATCTGTAAAAGCCCGTTCACTTGCAATCACCGCGGACCAGTTAACTTCGACATACTCAACGCACAAGCGATTAATCTCATCGCCGCCCCATGCACGACGCTGCACCCAGTTTTCAAAGCTAAATACATCCGACTCAGGCCAACCTTGGGCGATCAAACCGTTACGCTCAGAGTCAAGCCACGGCACAAAAACGCACTGCACCTCAGCGTACCCCTCGCGGAGACCGCCAACCATGCTTGCGTAAAAGTCGAGGACACCCTTGCCTCCCTGATTTCCAATAAACGCTATCGTCATAGCGATGAAAACGCTAGCGCGAAAACTGAATGAAGACGGTTTCTCATAGCCCCTATCTAAACCTGGAGGTCGCTAATGTTTGCGCAATACGAATGCCCGCATCACCCTCACCATAACGATGGTCCGGTATATACCGCCCATGCGCAATTTGCCGGCGCAACTTCGCCGAGATGTCTTTAGCGTCGTAGGATGCGAACACCGCGTTACTGCCATGCTCTCTCCCCTGCTGGCGATCACCGACAATCACTACCGGTACGCCCAAGAACGACCCTTCCCGAATAAAAGAGGATGAATTTCCGACGCAGCAGACGGCGTTGTTGATGACGCGTGCGTAGTCTTCAGGTGAAAAATTCTTATAATAATAAATCGGCTCCTGCATATTTAATTCTCGAAAATGCCGAATGCCTTTTGAAACATCATCACTGCCGGCGTCCACGTTAGGCCACATAATGACCTTCTGCATGTTCTCAATGCCCTTTAAAGCGTCTAATGTCTCGCTTACCTGCTCAAATCCGTGCCCATAACTTGTCGTGACCGGATGCTGAACCATCAGCACATAAGGCTTAGACCAATCTAACGGCTTCCCCACTCCAAGATACTGCTTCATCAGATCATTATTGATCGCCAAGTCTTCATTCACCAACACATCCATTGCGGGGCAACCATGATTGAATACGCAATCGGGATCCTCGCCCATCTCTATCACTCGCTTCAAAGAGTCGTCTGAAGCGACGAAGTGAATGTCGGCAAGTTTTGTTATCGCGTGGCGAACGCGGTCGTCTATATTTCCACTGACTTCGCCCCCCTGCAGGTGAACCAGCGGAATATTAAGATAGGTCGCAGCGATTGCTGTTGCCATGGTCTCAAACCGGTCAGCCACAGTTACGACCATGTCCGGAGCGAGGTCGTCGAAAGCGGTAGAGAGTTCCACAATCCCAAGCCCAGTGGATTTGGCTTGTGTCACAAGAGTTTCGCCCTCAATAACGTAATGAATAGACCGCACTGGCGTGAAGCCATCTTTCTTGATGATATTGATGGCTTTCCCGAAGCGCTCAAGCAATGTCGAAGCGCCAACAACAAGCTGCAGTTCTAAGTCTGGATGCGCCTGAATGGCTTTCATCAAGTATTTGACTCGACCGTAATTGGCTCTACTAGCCACCACTACGCAAATTTTTTTCATTCCTATCTCAGTCTTATTAGATCTTCTTTGGAAGTCATCAATACACGCCTACTTAGGTCAAGTCACCTGGCGACAAAAAATCCCAACGCTTTTTATCCTGGCCAAGCCTGCGACCAATTACTTCCGTCATTTTAGCGACCGATATTCCTCCATCAGCAGGTTTCTTGCTTTCTAGGTCTT
>CAIYCP010000496.1 GCA_903924715.1 uncultured beta proteobacterium | reverse complement strand
GGCTGTGCGCTGCCGCAGCGTTCTTAGCCATGCCGCATGCCTTTAAACACGGCGATTTTGTACGCGTCACACTGTTGCTTGAAAAACTCTCACCGAAGCCGCGCCAGTGGTTCGAGTTGGTATCGCTCGGCTGTGCTTTAGTTGCGGTGGGCTATCTCGCTTGGTCGGCAACCTTATTTACCTACGAAAGTTGGGTTTTCAAGGATGTGGCAGGGGGCTTATTGCCCATGCCCATGTGGATTCCGCAAATGTCCTTTTTAATCGGTGCCTGGTTGTTTTTTATTGCGGTCATAGATGAGTTTGTGATTGTGCTTCGAGGCCATCGTCCCACCTATGTTGTTTCTGTTGAAGAACGTCACGCAAAGGGTGATTTTTCTTCAGACGTTTAAGGTTATTCCGACGGTTAGGTTGAATTTTTTAGAGATATTTTATGGAAACGCTCGGAATTGGTTTGTTTTTGCTCATCATCATGTTGTTGTTTTTGTCCGGCGGTATCTGGATTGCGATGACGCTGGCGATTTGCGGTTGGGTGGGTCAAGCATTTTTTGTCAATACGCAGCCAGGTAAGAATTTATTCTCTGCTTTTTGGGAAACCAATGCCTCATGGGAGTTGGCTGCCTTACCCTTGTTTATCTGGATGGGCGAAATTCTGTTTCGTACGAAGTTAAGCGAAGAGATGTTTGAGGGCTTGCGTCCTTGGCTCAATCGTATTCCAGGCCGCTTGATGCACACCACAGTGTTAGGGTGTGGAATCTTCGGCTCTGTCAGTGGCTCTTCTGCTGCAACCTGTGCCACGATTGCAAAAGTGGCTTTGCCTGAATTAAAAAAACGCGGCTACGATGAAAGCCTGGCTTTAGGTGCCTTGGCAACGTCAGGAACACTAGGAATTTTGATTCCACCTTCAATCACGATGGTGGTGTATGCAGTCGCAGCGGATGCGTCGATTATCCGTATTTTTCTTGCTGGTTTCATCCCTTCAGCGATTTTAATGGCCTTGTTTATGGGCTATATCGCGTGGTGGTCTATTCGAAATCCATCAAAGGTCCCTGCCGCAGATCCGCCTTCGAGCTTTCTTGAAAAAGTTCGTAAAAGCGGCAATTTGATTCCTTGTGCGCTGTTAATCATCTTTATTGTCTGGGTCTTGGTGGCGGGCTACGCCACGGCGACAGAGTGTGCAGCCTATGGCGTGTTTGGTTCACTCGTCATTGCGGCGTATAGCCGCTCGCTGACGTGGCAGAACTTTTGGGAAGGCCTGATGGGCACCACGCGTACAAGCTGCATGATCATGATTATTTTGGCGGGTGCGGCCTTCTTGACAAAAACGATGGCGTTTACCGGTGTCCCCCGAGAGCTTGCTGAATGGGTCAATGGGATGCAGTTGTCGCCCTATGCCTTGATCGGATGTCTCGTGGTGGTGTATTTGATTTTAGGCACTGCGCTCGACGGTATTAGCATGATTGTGCTCACCGCTGCGGTCGTGTTGCCGATGATTCAAAAAGCAGGTTTCGATTTAATCTGGTTTGGCATTTTTATTGTCTTGTTAGTTGAGATCGCCGAAGTGACTCCACCCGTAGGCTTTAATTTATTTGTATTGCAAAACATGACAGGTAAAGATAGCAATACGATCGCCCGAGCGGCAATCCCGTTCTTTATTTGCTTGGTGATTTGCATTGGGATCATCACGGTGTTTCCCACTATCGTGACATTCTTGCCAGATTATGTGATGGGTAAGGCGAAATAGATGTTCAAATTCAAACGATCGTTTTTTCCTGACCGATGGTTGTGGGGAGCAGGGCTCTTCGTGCTTATGGCAAGCGGGTTGGTCGGTTGTAAAACCTATGAAGCTGCTCTGGGTAGTGGAGAGAATGTCACCGCCACAGATTCTGCACGCCTGACCCAAAGTGGATTTTTAACGAACTACACCAAACTTAAACCGATCGCAGCGATGCAGGGAATCGAGTGCTGGCGTGATACGCGGTTTGATCCTAAAAGCTTTAAAAAAATTTATGTAGCACCCATCGTTGTTTCGTTGGTGCCACCCAAAAAATCGAAAGAGGGTCAGGCCACAACCACAACTGTGGACCCAGCTGATCTGAAGCAGTTGACAGATTACTTTCATCAAACTCTTCAAGAGACCATCAAACCGCAGTTGCCGATCGCTGCTCAAGCCGGTGCTGGCGTGGTCGTACTGCGCATGGCATTAACGGATTTGGTCCCGACCTCTGTGCCCGGCAGTATTGCAGGCACTTTGATCCCGTACGCCTTCATTGCCGAGGCGAGTTCGGGTAAGGTGACAGGCCGACCTGCTGGGTCGACGCCTTACTTAGGTGAAACGGGTATCGAAATGCAGTTTCGTGATGGTGCATCGGGCACGATTTTGGCTGAGTGTCGTGATACTCAGATTGGTCGAAAATATGCGGCTGAACTGGATGCGGGTGCTGCGCAAGCGGCCCAGACCTGGGCGAACGGCTACATGAGCTCGTTTCAGTCATGGGGCTACGCAAAGGCTGCGTTTAACAAGTGGTCTGTGCTTGTTGCCAAGCGCTTGGCTGAACTGCAAGACATTCAGCCCGCGCCTTAACCTTAACGCGTGCTGCGACGCGTACGCCGCAGCACTTATTTCAAGCGATCTTTTCGCAAACCGCCGCAGTGACTTGGGCCGTAGTGGCTAAGCCGCCTAAGTCGCGCGTGTGCAATCTTGGGTTGGCCGTTACGGCTTCGATTGCTGCCATCAAACGATCGGCTGCAGCTTGTTCGCCCAAATGCTCAAGCAACATCACAACCGACCAAAAAGTACCAATGGGATTTGCAAGCCCTTTGCCCATGATGTCAAAGGCCGAGCCATGAATGGGTTCAAACATAGAAGGGTAGCGTCGTTCGGGATCGATATTGCCCGTTGGCGCAATACCCAGGCTGCCTGCCAACGCTGCGGCGAGGTCGCTCAGAATATCTGCGTGAAGGTTGGTGGCGACCAGGGTATCCAGCGTCGCGGGTCGATTCACCATACGCGCGGTGGCCGCATCCACAAGTTCTTTGTCCCAGGTGACATCTGGAAATTCTTTTGAAATTTGTACGGCGATCTCGTCCCACATAACCATCGCATGACGCTGAGCGTTTGATTTGGTGACGACGGTCAAGAGCTTGCGCGGACGTGATTGCGCTAACTTAAAGGCATAACGCATGATGCGTTCAACACCAGCGCGCGTCATCATGCTGACATCGGTTGCGACTTCAATTGGATGCCCTTGATGCGCACGACCGCCGACACCTGAGTATTCACCTTCTGAGTTTTCTCGCACAATCACCCAGTCAAGTTGCGCGGGTGTGCAGCGTTTGAGCGGAGCGTCAATGCCGGGCAAGATGCGCGTTGGGCGCACGTTGGCATATTGATCAAAGCCTTGACATATTTTTAGACGCAAACCCCATAGCGTGATGTGATCCGGGATGTGTGGGTCACCCGCAGAGCCAAACAGGATGGCATCCTTGCTGCGCAAGGGATCAAGGCCATTCTCAGGCATCATCATGCCGTGCTTGC
>CAIYCP010000495.1 GCA_903924715.1 uncultured beta proteobacterium | reverse complement strand
GTATACCGGTGCTGTGCGTTCGGGCCCGATCGCGTTTGCTGAGGCAGGTGTCAAGCCTAGCGATATTAAGTACGCCTCAATTTACGACAGCTTCACGATCACCGTGGTGATGACGCTTGAGGATCTTGGCTTTTGTAAAAAGGGTGAGGGCGGTAAGTTTGTGATGGATGGTAATTTGATTTCTGGGGTGGGCAAACTGCCGTTTAATACTGATGGTGGCGGTATGTGCAATAACCATCCGGTGAACCGAGGTGGTATTACAAAAATTATCGAGGCCGTTCGTCAATTACGTGGCGAAGCGCACCCTTTGGTACAAGTTAAAAACTGCGACATTGCGCTAGCACACGGAACCGGTGGCTCGCTGAGCACCCGTCACGGCAGTGCCACATTGATTATGGAAAGAGGGTAAAGCCATGACCACACCTTATCAAGAAAGAAAAATCCCTGCGCCAAAAATGAACTATGGCGACGAGCCCTATTTTGACGCGGCCACCCAAGGCAAGTTGATGCTGAAGTATTGCAATGATTGCAAGCAATATCATCATTATCCTCGTGCGTTATGCCCCTTTTGTTTCAGCGATAAAACTGAATTCAAGCAGGTTAAAGGCACTGGCACGGTATACAGCTTTAGCGTGACGCGCACGTCGGGGCCCGTTCCCTACGCCATTGCGTATGTCACGCTTGATGAAGGCATCACGATGCTTACGAATATTGTTGATTGCGATTTGGATACGATTCGTTGCGGACAGAAGGTTGCGGTGACCTTCAAGCCTAGCGATGAGGGTCCTGCCATTCCAATGTTTAAACCGGCCTGAGTCCCTAGGATAGAAAATGAGCGACGCGCTTTACACCTACTGGGTCGGTATGGATATCCCCGCCGACACGAGTGCTGCCGATGTCGCAGCATTTAATGATTTTTACTCAAATGTCCACAAGCCCGAAGTCTTGGCAGGTAACCCCGGCTTTTTGCGTGGACGGCGTTATGAGCTTGCGCAAGACGATACCCGTGGTGCGCGCGGCCCGCGCTTTATTGCTGCCTACGATATTGAAAGCAAAGAGGCTGCGCAGCTTTACATTAGTCGCAATGACGGGCCCGCGAGTGGGCGGCCCGTGTATAGCGATGGCCCAGCTGCCTGGCAGAAGCGGCAATCAAAATGGCGCTTGATGTGGCAGCATGTATTGAACAACCCTGAAGCGGCAAAAGTGTCTGACTCGCCTTATATGTACTTGGTCGGGATGAACGAAGCGGCCGGTTCGGGTGCGGCTGAGTTAGCCCAATTCAATGAGTTCTACAACACGATCCATGTGCCAGAAGTGTTGGCAGGTTATGGTTTTGTGACCGGTGCGCGTTATAAAAATATGCGTACCTTTCTTCACCCCGAGCCCGGTGCACCAAATTTCTTGGCGATGTACGGCATCAAGGATGAGGCCGCGGCCCAGGCGTTTATGAAAGCCAGATTAAGTGCTGATCCTGGTGGCAATTCTTTTTCGGATGGGCCACCACCTTGGCAAAAACGCGATACTAAGTGGCGTTTGACCTATCGCTTAGTCGGTTAACTTCTTAGAAAAATCAAGAGACAACACAATGATTTACTCACGCCATGTTGGTGACGCCAAAATTTACAACGTGCTTGAATACAGCGGCCCTACGCACGCAGCTGATTTTGTGTTTCCTGAGCTGGATGTGCGCGAAATCGCACCGCACTTGTCGTGGCTAGCCCCGCATCATTACAACATCAAGCTGCAACGCTTTATCGTGGCGATGCAGTTATGGGTGATGCACATGGGCGATAACGTGATCGTGATTGACTTGGGTGTTGGCAACCATAAAAAGCGCGGCTCAGAGCGGATGAATATGCTCAACACTTTGACGCCACTTTGGCTCGATGCAGCAGGCGCAAGTGCAAAATCAGTGACGCACGTCATCGTCACGCACTTTCATCCCGACCACGTGGGTTGGGGCACGCGCATGGTGGATGGGCGTTGGGAGCCGATGTTTCCGAATGCCCGCCATTTGATGCCACGGGTTGATTTTGAAGCTGCATACGCTGCGTATAAAAATGGCGACAAGGGTGTGATCAGTGGTTCGTTTGAAGACAGCGTGTTACCACTTTATGAACTAGGCCTGATCGACTTGATTGATGATGGCGATGTCGTGGCCGGCTGCCTGAAGGCTGAAGCCATGCCGGGTCACACGCCAGGCTCACTGCACTTTCGCCTGCAGTCAAAAGGGCAAGAAGCAATTTTTGCGGGCGATGTGATGCATAGCCCGTTGCAGATTGCGATGCCGCACATCAATACCTGGATCGATGCACATGCTGAGCAGGCGCGTGCTTCGCGTGCCTTGTTTCTGAAGCGTGCGGCTGAACGCAACGCCATGATTTTTCCGGTGCATTTTGGTTGGCCACATTGTGGTTACATACGCGGTGACGCTACCAAGGGTTATCGTTTTGAACCGGTCGAACCTGAAGCGCGTGGCGAGTAAAAAGTTAGACAACACCGTTAGAAAGACTTGAAAATAGGGTTAGAAATGAAAAAGATCCTGCGGATGTTTCTCTTCCTGATTGGAGTATGTCCTCTATTTTCTGGCGCCCAAACCTATCCAGATAGACCGGTAAAAATGATTGTGCCTTACCCTGCGGGGGGGCCTGCTGATCAGATCGCACGTGAGCTGGCAAACGGGCTGTCGCAGGCGCTCGGTCAGACCTTTGTGATCGAGGCCAAAGGAGGCGGCAGTGGCGTGATCGGTACCGGTTTCGTGGCGAAAGCTGCGCCCGACGGCTACACGTTGTTGGCGGGTAGTGGCGCACCTCATATCGCCGTGCCGATCTTTAGTTCGAACCCGCCCTTTGATGGAATCAAAGAGTTTGTGCCGATCTTGATGATGATTGACGTGCCAAATGTCATGGTGATTGGCCCACATATCCAGGCGAACACAGTGAAAGAATTCATTGCGCTGGCAAAAACAAAGACGCTGACCTACGGCTCAAGCGGCACCGGAAGCTCGACCCATCTTGCGGGTGAGATTTTTCAGCTTGAGGCGAACGTCAAAATGACACATGTGCCTTACAAAGGCGCATCCCCCGTGGTGAACGACATGCTAGGCGGCCACGTAGACGTTTCGTTTTTGAATGTATCGGCAATGCTGCCGCACCTTAAATCGGGGAAACTGCGTGCGATTGGCCTTTCGGCGCAAACTCGTTCTAAAGCCTTGCCCGACGTACCTACCTTGGGCGAACAGGGTGTGCCCGGTAATACAGGTTCGTGGTATGGTTTACTGGCTCCGGCGGGTACGCCCGACAGTGTCGTGCGGGTGTTGTACGATGCAAGTGTGAAGTATTTTGCACAGCCCGAAGTTCGTGCCCGTGTCGAGGCGGTAGGCTCAGAAATCAAAATGCTGAATCCGCAACAGTTTTTGGCTGCGCTAAACGAAGAAAAGCGTCAGCTGACCGAGCTCAATAAAATTTTGAATATCAAGATGGATTAAGCCTAAAGGCTTGATTTGTGTAAGTGAACTTATTAACAAAGGATTAGTATGGATAAGGTAGTTGCCTCAGCCGCACAGGCAATCGCAGATATCAAACCGGGCGCGAGTGTCGCGATCGCCGGGTTTGGTTTGGCACATCGTTTCCCCAACAATTTGATCTTCGCTTTGCGAGACAAAGGCACAACGGATCTGACCTTGGTCTGTAATTCACTTGGTGCTGCAGGCGAAAAAGGCCAGCTGCTGGTTGAAAACAATCAGGTCAAAAAACTTGTTGCAGCGTTTTCGATCAGAGCGGGCATGCAAACCGAGGGCGAAAAAAGAATCGCAGCGGGCACGCTGGATGTTGAATTAGTACCACAAGGTATTTTGGTCGAACGCTGTCGTGCAGGTGGGGCGGGCATTCCCGCTTTTTATTCTCCGACTGGTGTTGATACAGAGTTGGCCGAAGGAAAAGACATTCGCTATTTCAATGGAAAGCCTCACGTTCTTGAGCATGCCATTCAGGTCGATTATGCATTTTTGAGCGCGTATCGTGCTGACCGCGCGGGTAATGTGCAGTTTCGTGGCGGTAGCGCTAACTTTAATTCGGCCTTCGCAAAAGCGGCAAAAATTGCGATTGTTGAAGTTGAAGAAATTGTTGAGGTCGGCGAGTTGCCACCTGAGCTCATTGATCTGCCCGGTATTTTTATTTCGCGCGTGCTCAAGATTACGGACATGATTGATGTCAAGACCTTGTCGCGTCCTGAAAAGCGTGCTGCGGATAGCGCGCGCACATATAACGAGAAGCAGGCGTTGACGCGAAATGGCATTGCTAAAAATGCCGCCAAAATTGTTAAGAGCAACACCTATGTCAATTTAGGTGTGGGGATACCCACCCAAGTTTCGAATTTCCTGCAGAACCGTGGCGTTTGGTTGCACGCTGAGAATGGCGTGCTGGGTTATGGTGGCATTGTTTCGGGTGACGCAGTCGACCCCGATGTCTTTAACGCAGGGGGCCAATTCGTTGAAGCCGTGCCGGGTACTTCATTCTTTGAAAGTGTGATGTCTTTTGAAATGGCTCGCGGTGGCCATATTGATACCGTCATCCTTGGCGCGTATGAAGTCGACCAAGAGGGCAACGTCGCCAACTGGAGCATCACCGATGCTCGTCGTGGTGGCATCGGTGGCGCGATGGATTTGATTTCTGGCGAAGTCGAACTCATCATCGTTATGGAACATGCTGACAGCAAGGGCAGAACCAAATTGCCTCGCCGTTGCAAATACCCGCTGACTGGGCGCAAGTGCGTTGATTGGCTAGTGACTGATCTGGCGGTTTTGCACTGGGTGGACGGTCAGTGTGTGCTTGAGGCAATCGCCCCTGGTTTCACGCCTGAAGAAGTCAAAGCGATGGGCGAGATTGATTTTGTAGTGTCGCCAGATCTTCAGGTGATGGAGCCTAGCTAATTTGTTTGGCTGATCGTGTAAATATCTCTGGGTCAACTTAAATAAAAACTTAAACGTTGACTCAGAGTGAATTGCAATGTTCGTTAAAGTACGACCTGAGAGCCCAGTTCAACCACGCGATTGGATGGGATCTTGAAAAACGCGGTGGCGCTTCCTGAGTTTTTGAACATGGCGATAAAAATCAGTGTTCGCCAATAGTTCATGCTCGACGTCATTTTCGGTATCAGGGTTTCACGCCCTAAAAAGAAGGTCGTATCCATCATGTTGATGTCGAGATTAGCGCTGGCACATAAAGCCAAGGTGGCAGGTATATC
>CAIYCP010000494.1 GCA_903924715.1 uncultured beta proteobacterium | reverse complement strand
CCAGCACTGGAATTGGTGATTTCACAGTAGCTACTGCGATTTGGCCCTACGTTAATCATGACACGCGTACTTACTTTGCAATGGCGGGATTCCTCACAGTTCCTACTGGAAGTTATTCTAATTCTCAACCCTTGAATCTGGGTGAGAATCGGTATAAGACATCCGTACAAGTCGGGTTTCAAAAACCCATCGTCGGAAATCTCGATGGCGTTCTGGCTTTCGATACGGTTTGGTACGGTGGCAATAGCCAATGTGCCGCAGCTTGTGGTTCAGTTTCCAATGTTCCTCTCAATCAAAAACCTTTAACAACGACTCAAATCGGTACTACTTATAAGTTGGATGAAACCTTCACCTTCGGGGCAACCTATTTTTATGTCACTGGTGGAGCAACTGTAATTAATAACAGTTACCAAGATAATGTGATTAATACCCAAAGATTTTTACTGACTGCTTTAGCCTATACAGATATTGGCAGATTCTCACTTCAGTATGGCCGAGACTTGGCCATTGAAAATGGCTTTATTCAGACGCGGCTTCTTACCGTTCGTTTCTCAAAGTCGTTTTAAAGTTCCTTAATTTTTATTCATTCTTATAAAAAAAGACTTTTCTTGAACGAAGGCTTTTTTGATGTTTACTCAGATAAAAAACAAATGATTCAAACGGCATCAGATGAAGATTGCGATACCGTCATAGCACTCAGATCTGCGGCATTAGTCATGTTTGGAAACCTGACTAGCGTCTCAAGAAGTTCGTCTGCATTGCAATGCGGCGCACCAAAAGCAACGAGCTCGCGAAACTTCTGCTCCAAAGCCTGTTGGCTCATAGGTGGTTGTGGCTCGCTCATCGAACGTGTGATTAGTTGCCCGCTTTGCAGATGAATCACTACCCGTGCCTCATCTTTACTTAGGTCCTCTTCTGCAATGACTGTGATTTTTTCACGGCAGGCGTGCACAACTAAATCATTCGCAGCGTCGTCAGTGAAGTTACGAACACCAGCCTCACCTCTTAGCAGGGCAATGGCAACTGCATGCTGAAGGCTTAATTTAGATTCAAGTCCATCAAGTGGATGAATCCGATCAGCACGAATTTGCGCTAGCGAATGAACATTCACCGTGATTCGTTCAATGTCACCTAAAGCAAAGGTCGAAGGATCGGCATTGGCTAGACAAGCGTCCAGTGTTGGATGCAATAAGAAGCCACACGGGTAGGGCTTATAGGTATTGTGTGACGCAATCCAGTTTTGTCCTAGCCCTTTACAAATGCTTTCATCCAAAGGTCGTGACCCCATACCCTCGGAGAATCCAAAACGTGCTTCTAGCACCCGATCGTTGGCACTGATGCCGTGTCTTGCGAGTTGGGCGGACAGTAAGCCATTGCGCGCCGCATGAGCGATATTTAAGCTCTTAGCCATGGTGCCTAAACTAGCAACCAAACCGCTAGATTGTGTCGCTGCATGACCCACTGCCCAAGCCATTTGTTGTGGCTCGAGCCGCATGAGACGCCCTACAGCAATCGCCGCCCCAAAAACGCCGCAAGTAGCAGTAATGTGCCAGCCCCGCTCGTAGTGACCCGGTGAAACTGCAAGGCCGATTCGGCACTCAACTTCCATACCCAACAAAAAAGCGTGCAAAAAATCTTCGCCGCTGACGACAGTCTGACTAGCCCATGCGACCAAAGCTGATGCAACTGTTCCAGCAGGATGAATACCTGTCGGCCAATGGGTGTCATCGTAGTCGAGAATGTTAGAAGTGAATGCGTGAATCAATGCAGCATTCGCTGGATCAAACTTTTCAGCACGGCCAATCAGTTGCGCATCTCCGCGACCAAAAGGCGCTAGCGCTCGGATGAGTCGGTCTGCGTCGGGACTATTTGCGCCTCCAAGGGCACAGGCCAGCCAATTCATCCATGATGAGGCAACGGATGTTTTTGTGCTTACATCAATATCAGCCCATTGCGAATCGACTACCCACTGAACAAGCGCATGCGTAGGTGAAGTATCACCTAGGAGCTTCATGAAAGTGGTTCCAATAGAAGAAATATGATGCTGATACCCATCCTCAGTTAGGAACAATCCCGGCTTTTTTTACTACTGGGCCCCAGCGGTCAAGTTCTTGACGCATGTAACTTGTCGCTTGCTCAGGTGTTCCACCTAAAGCTTCTGTTCCCTGGGCGGCGAAGCGTTCGAGAATCTCGCTCGACTTCAGTGCCTGATTTACTTCACGGTTTAAGCGGGCAATAATCTCAGGTGGCGTTCCGGCCGGAGCCATCAGTCCGTACCAAAGTGCAACGTTAACGGCAGGAAACCCTAACTCAGCAAAAGTTGGTGTGTTCGGCAACAGTGGGTTGCGGCGCGGGCTTGCAGCAGCAAGGGCTCGGATCTTTCCGGTGTTGATGTACGGCAACAGCGATGGTGCACCGTCAAACATGACTTGTACTTGCCCACCAACCAGGTCAGCTACAGCGGGACCACTGCCACGGTAAGGTGCGTGGATCAAGGCGGTCGATGTTGCTGCGGTAAACAATTCTCCAGCCATGTGCGGTGCGCCACCGTTACCCGAAGAAGCAAAGGCCAACTTATTAGGCGACTGCTTAGCAAGCGCAATAAACTCAGCTAGGTTTTGTGCTTTTAAGTCAGCGTTTATTGTCATGATCAAGGGTAAGCTCGCCAACATGGTAATGGGTGTAAACGATGTGACGGGGTCGTATGGTAATTTGGTCATTAAATGAGGGCCAATACCATGGGTAGTAATCGAACTTTGCAACAAGGTATAACCATCTGGCGCTGACTTGGCCACAAAGTCGCTAGCAACTACACCGCTGGCGCCCGCTTTGTTTTCCACAATGACGGATTGCCCCATCTGGGCCGATAGCTTTGATGCCAAAAGCCTAGCGATGAAATCGGCAGCGCCCCCAGGCGGTACGGTCACAATGAGTTTAATTGGCCGATTGGGGTATGCGCCTGCGTCTTGCGCTTGAGCCCAAGTACCTATCAAAGCGCATAGTAATATGCAGACATATTTAGTCAGTTTTGACATCATCAAAAACCTTTCTATCGAATAACTTTAATCTGTGCATAGACTGCATTGCATCCCAGCAGTCTTGCCCTATAACTAGAT
>CAIYCP010000493.1 GCA_903924715.1 uncultured beta proteobacterium | reverse complement strand
GTACTGCATTGTCGATTGGCTTTTGGTCTTCTTTTTTGGGCTGTACCCTCGGTGCTGCAATTGGGGTCGCCTCGGCCTACTTCGGTGGTAAGACAGATTTGTTGGTGCAAAGGTTGATTGATATTCTGTTGTCATTTCCGGTAATTGTGCTCGCCGTGGTGGTTGTGGCCATGTTAAGTAGTAAGGTTGTCGCTGGTATTGATTTGAACTTAATCTTGGCGATTGCCTTGCCGATTGTGCCGCGGGCGGCCCGAGTTGTACGCGCAGCCACGTTGTCTGTGCGAGAAATGCTGTACGTTGACGCTGCTCGGGCTGCGGGATATTCAAATTGGCGAATCATGTTTATTCACATCGCACCTAACGTGACGGCGCCGTATCTGATTGTTTTAACCTCGTATATTGCTCAGGCAATTTTGCTTGAAGCCTCCCTATCCTTCTTAGGGCTCGGTGTCACCGAGCCGACTGCGGCCTGGGGGTTAATGTTGTCAGGTAGTGCAACTGATTTTTATCGTGAGGCGCCCTGGATGATTGTTTTTCCAGGTGCGGCCATCTCTCTTTCTGTCTTTGCTTTCAATTTGTTTGGCGATTCGTTGCGCGATTGGTTTGATCCAAAATTTAGAGGCTAATTACTGTATGACTCCTTTTTCGACCGATGCATCATGTCCTCTAGACGGTTTAATGGTTCTTGACTTGACCCGTCTAGTGGCCGGAAACATGTTAAGCCTTCAGCTCGCAGATTTTGGGGCCGAGGTGATCAAGATCGAGCAGCCCGGCAAGGGCGATCCTTTACGTGACTGGCGAATAAAAGGTTTTAGCGTGCACTGGAAAGTCTATGGGCGTAACAAAAAGAGCCTAACGCTTGATTTGCGTGCGAACGAAGGTAAAGAGTTACTGCTCAAGCTTGTTGAACAGGCTGACGTATTAATTGAAAACTTTAGGCCTGGTACGTTAGAAACAATGGGCTTTGGGCCAGACGTTCTATTAAAAAGAAATGCAGGGATTGTTGTGGTGCGAATCTCAGGGTGGGGGCAAGACGGCCCTTATCGTTTACGCCCAGGCTTTGGCACGTTAGTCGAAGGTGTATCGGGCTTTGCTGCCAAAAACGGTTTTGAAGATCGTGAACCAGTATTGCCGCCCTTGGCGATGGCCGACATGATTACCGGTCTATATGGCTCCTTTGCTGTGATGACCGCACTCAGACATCGTGATCAAACAGGTCGTGGCCAGGTGATCGATTTGCCCCTGCTTGACCCAATGTATTCGGTCTTAGGGCCTTCGGCGGCCGTGTATAAGCTGACTCAAAAGATCGATCCACGCATGGGGAGTCGTTCAAATACTGCTGGCCCCCGTAATGTATTTCCGACTAAAGACGGGCGCTGGATCTCGATGTCGGCGTCGATGCAAGTGATGGTGAATCGTTTATATACCGCCTTGGGTGTGCCTGAGATGTTGACAGACCCTCGCTTTCGTACCAACGCTGATCGCGTCGCGCACGCGGATGAGGCCGAGGCGCCAATTCGCGCCTTCATCTCAACACACACACTCGAAGAAGGAATGGCCTTTTTTGAAAAAAATGAGATTACTGCGGCCCCCGTTTATTCAGTTGATCAATTCATTAAAGACCCGCATGTGATCGCCAGGCAGATTGTGGTCGATATGCCTGATAAAGAGATGGGCTCGGT
>CAIYCP010000492.1 GCA_903924715.1 uncultured beta proteobacterium | reverse complement strand
GTCGCCACGTACGGTGCAGCACACGCACCCGTTTGAGAGTTCGATGATTTCTTCGTCTTGCTCTTGCACGAGCAGTTCGTTATCGATACTTTCAGGGCCAAATTCGTTTTCAATGACCGCGATGCGCTTGCCGTGGTATTCGGTCAGGATGCGTTTGAGCAGCGTGGTTTTGCCCGCACCGAGAAAGCCGGTGAGGATTGTGACGGGGACCATTTCGTCCGGATTACGGGGGGAATTCATGAGCCAATCAACTTCATAAAAAACGGGTGAGGGTGCGGGGCACCGAACCAAACGCAAGCCCGAAGGCGAACGCCGGATTACAGCACAGCACACGGTTTGCAGCAAACATTTTGATTTACTGCGGCTGGCTTAGGCGAACTGAATACAGGCCTCAGTTTCTAGGTCTGTTCACTATATTGGGCGTTGATGGCCAATTTCAAGGGGTTTAAACCCTTAAATGAAGGTTTTTCTTAGCTTTTTCGACCTGCACGGGGATGGGCAGAGTCATAGGCCTTTGCCAAATGCTGAAAGTCTAACTTAGTGTAGAGCTGGGTAGTCGAAATATTGGCATGGCCCAGCATTTCTTGAACCGCCCGTAAATCTTGGGCGGATTGCAGCACGTGGCTGGCAAAGCTGTGGCGCAGCACGTGCGGGTGCACGTGGGTGGGCAGGCCGGCCTGCAGGGCCAGCTTTGTGAGTTGGCCTTGCACCACGCGCGGGCTGATGCGTCGCCCACGCGTGCCAATAAATAAGGCCATAGCGTCTGGGGTTGTGGCTTTGGGGGGGGCCAACTGCGGACGAATCGACAGCCAAACTTCAAGCGCCTCAATCGCCTTGCCGCCGATCGGTACGCTACGGCGTTTGCCGCCTTTGCCCAAGACATGCACCTCGTGATCCGCCAGGTTGATCCAGCCTGCTGAGGTGTGCTCTTTTGTTTGTGTGTACTGCAAGTCAAGTCCGGTGAGCTCGCTTAAGCGCAGGCCGCTTGAATAAAACAGCTCAAAAATCGCCCGGTCACGCAAAGAGACCGGATCTGTTTTTGCCAACAAAACCGGGGCGTCGAGCAAGGCTTGGGTTTGATCCACCGACAAGGCCTTCGGTAGCCCCCGTGCCGCCTTTGGGGCGCGTACGTCGGCCGCTGGGTTGACCGACAACCCGCATTGCGGTGCCCACCACTTATAAAACCCGCGCCACGACGCAAGTGAACGGGCCAAACTGCGGGGGCCTAGACCTTGTCCGTGCAGCTTTGCTAAAAACTGACGAATATTGCCGTTGACCAGCGTATCAAGTGGTTTGCCATTGGCAAGCGTGACCAGTTGGTCGAGGTCTCGGCGATAGGCAGATAAGGTGTGCGGCGAATAGCGACGATTAAGCTCAAGATGCTCAAGCCATTGTTGAGCAGGGTTGGGCAAGGTCACGGCCGCGCGCTCAAACCGAAGTCAGACCTGGTTCAGCAGGCCCAGAGGCTTTAAGCCTGGAGAGTGCCGCGCTTGCGAGCTTGCTGACGGTTTGCAGAAACGTCGTGCCCATATCTGGCGTAAAGCGCTCTGGGTCATCTGAGCCTAAGACCAATAGCCCAAAGGCGGGCTCATGGGGCTGTCCTCTGAGTGACAGTATGGCCAACGAAGCTGGTTTTTTATGTAACCAGCTGACGGCGGTGAAGTCGGTGTTTGCGCCGCAGTAGGGGGCGGCCAGGGTATTGGCGAAGTCGTGTACGGCCGCTTCAACCGGGGCACCAACGCCCTCAGCGGGCAAGTCAAGGCCCCAAACGCGCAGGGCAACCTCTTGTAGATTGAATTGTTCGGCTAAGCCGAGTGCGACCTCACCAGGTAAGCGAATTGCAGAAGGCTCGGCCAACATCCGGGCGCACCACAAATTTAATTTGGTGGTGGTTGTTTCATTTAAGGCACCGTTACGCACAAGCTCGGCCAACCGAAACTCAAAGTCACGCAAGCGTTCGCGCAGCGTCAGAATTTGCCGCTCGCCCAACGAGATGGTGCGGGACTGATGCGGGTGTGGGACTTCAAGTGTTGAAAACAAGTCAGAATACTGAACAAAAAAATCAGGATTTTCTTGCAAAAATTTTGCAATGGATTGTGCGGTATCGGTCATGAAGTGGAACTTGATAAAGAAGGAATCGAAGCGACCAGATGGTCAATGTCAATGCTGCCTGAAAAAACGGTGACCGCTGGACCGGTCATGCGTAGCTGGGTGCCATCAAAGGCGATGCTCAGCCAACCCCCGTGTGTACGCACGCGCACCGGTGAGTCAAGCAAGCCTCGGCGAATACCGGCCGCGACAGCGGCGCAAGCGCCGGTGCCACAGGCCAGTGTTTCGCCCGCGCCACGCTCGTAGACCCGCAAATGAATCGTGTGCCGATCGACGATTTGCATAAAGCCAGCATTGACACAGCGCGCAAAACGCGGATGTGACTCAATCAGAGGGCCCAGCACGGCAACCGCGGCTTGTTCGACATCAGAGACAATTTGCACGGCGTGCGGATTTGAAATCGCCACAGCCGACAGCCACACCGTTTGCGGTGGCGTCGTGGCAAGTTCAAGCCCATAGAGTGTGTCTTGACCCTGCGCTCTTGTGGCCAAGCCTTCTATATTAAAGGGCAGGTCGGCTGCAGAAAAACGCGTTTGTCCCATCTCGGCGGTGACATCCCCGTTGGGCAACGCCTCGAGTGTGATTAAACCCGTTGCGATTTCGGCGCGAAGCGGATTGCGTGACGAGAGCTTTTGTTCATGCACAAACCTGACAAAGCAGCGGGCCCCGTTGCCACAGTGCTCAACTTCGCCGCCATCGGCATTGAAGATGCGATAGCGAAAATCAGCTTCGGGGTGTAGGGGGGTGTCAACCAAAAGGATCTGGTCGCAGCCGATACCAAATTGCCGATGAGCGAGCGCGCGGGCGCGGGCAGGGGTCATGTCAATGGACTGCCGGACCCCGTCTAGCACCACGAAGTCATTGCCAGCACCATGCATTTTGGTGAAATTCCACATCATGCCGTCATTATCCCCCATTCACCCACTGACAGCGTAGGGGATTCGCCAGAAATGCCTAAATTGGCATAAAATTGCAACAGTCGCTGAGTTAACCGACAACTTGCGGAGCGACTGAGTTGGGCCAAGACTGAAATGTCTGGTCGACGAAAAAATAATTCTGCTAAAGCGTCGCGCCCAGTCCAACGTCTTAACAGGTGAAGGTTCAGGGGTGCAACGCACCTCCTAAACCACCTCTGGCTTTGCCAGTAAAGG
>CAIYCP010000491.1 GCA_903924715.1 uncultured beta proteobacterium | reverse complement strand
GTTACCTTCACGCGCATCCCTCAGAAAAAGCGTCACGTCACGCACAGCGGCAAAGCCTACACCCTCTGCATAGAGCTTGCCACCTTTACTGTCATCAAACAGCGGAAAGGCAGACCCCTCACCCTGCTCCCACTGCACGACCGCAACAGACCACCCACGGTTCTGCAAAAAGCCCATCCCTTGATCAAGCGAGCCCATGGCCAGAGGACGTGCACGCGGACTGTTGTATAGCCCGTGACTAATCGGTCGCCCACGATTTGGCACATCAACGAGCAGGCTGCCGTTACCCGAGTGCGACGACTCTGGAATGATCAACGTGACAGGTGTTCGGTATTCGACCAGCCCGCGAGAATTTCGGGGCGCCTGATCGAGCCCAGGGATTGCTTCGGTCGGTGAAAGCTCGCCCTTCGCCTCGGCCTCAATACGCACATACCTGCCCGCGGCGAACTCGCCGTAGGGCTGCGTAGAGGTCACTGTGAATTGGGTAATTGCAGCAGAGGCGACCAGTGGCAGGGATGCGCCAAGACCGAGTAGAGTTTTTTTCATCATTTGTTCAGATTAGACTAGTGAGGTGTAAGCCGTTTTTTCGAAGTTTGTAAAAAGATTTAAAGCTTTTGTATCAACAAACGGCAGTACTTGCATCAAGAGCAAACCTGCCACGTCCTTTTTCGGATCGATCCAGAAAAAAGTATTGGCCAAACCAGCCCACGCCAAACTACCTGCCGAACGCCCCGTTGGTGCCAAGGCTTCATTAATCATGAAGCTCAAGCCCCAGGTCTTTGGCACACCCGGAAAAAACTCAGCATCTAATGAAACGCCTTTGTTTTGAGTTGGCAACATTTTTACACGCAACAAGCCCATGGCATTTTGAGACATCAGCGCCACAGTTTCTGGCTTTAGAATTTGTTGATTGTTACCTTTTCCTTTATTCAAAATCATACGCATGAATTTGACATAGTCATTGGCGCTTGAATACAACCCACCACCGCCTGCTTCAAATTCTGGGTTTTGGTTTGTTTCATTTTGCGTGACAGTCAGTATGCCATTGGCACCGCGTTGATGAACCTTTGCCATCCGTGCACGCATGTCAGGCGAAATTTTGAAGGCAGTACTGCTCATGCCAAGCGGATCAGTGATATTTTTTTGAATATACTCGCCGAGCTTCATCCCACTGCCCGCTTCGATTACTTGGCCCGCCCAATCGATATTGATGCCGTATTCCCATTGCGTACCGGGATCAAACGAAAGGGGAATATCAAGACCTGCCTTTTTACCTGAACCCGCGCGCGGGCTATTCGTTGCTTTCATGTACTTCGCCATGTCCGCATTCCAAATGTCATATGTGAAACCGGCCGTATGCGTCAATAAATGACGTAGCGTCACAGGGCTTTTAGGTGCGCGCAAAAGTGCTTGCCCCTGAGCATCCCAACCGGCAAGCACTTTCACGTTACCAAGCTGCGGCAGCCACTTTGAAGCCGGCTCATCTAAATTTAACTTACCCTGCTCGACCAATTTCATCGCTGCGGCACCGACGATTGGTTTGGTCATAGAGGCCAACCATACAACCGTATCCATTGTCATCGGCACACCTTGCCCCAAGACACGTTCACCAAACGCACCTTCATACAGTGTTTTATCAGCGCTCGTGACAGCGGCAATGACGCCCGGAACATCCCCCGCTGCGATAGCAGCTTTCAGCAATACGTCTTCAGTTTGTTGCAGCGTGCTTTGTGCAAAAGCACTGCTAGCCCCACCAAATCCCACAGCCGTACCAGCAGCCAAAGCCGCTGTTTTTTTGATAAAGTGACGACGATCGATGCTCATGAGATCTCCAGATTATTGTTGTATTTTTTTATAGTGCCTTAGAGTGCAATATATGTTGTAACACGCACACGATTAAGCTATGACTCTTTTTTTTAAAAGCCCTCGTTCATGCCGTCAATAAGAAAAATGATCGCTTAGCAAACAAATGTAATCCCTATTCTTTTAAGGACCAGGGCGACCAGGGGAAAAAAGATGACTAGCACTGACCGCATCAAGAAGGGGGCACTTAGCCATTTACATATCTGGATAGGTGGCATCGTTCTGATTGTCGCACTGCTTAGCGTGCTACTGGCATGGCTCAAACAAGATGCCATCACACTGAAGATGCTTGGGCAACCCACTAGCGTTGGGCCGATTGCGTACAAATTAGAAGCACCCTTTTTTATGTCTTTAGGTGCGCAAACACAATCGTCGATAAAAATAGACTACCGAACAATCGATGAAACTTCGTATCGCGACGAAGCTCAGTTGCAACTGCTTAAAAACAACGAATTCGATATGGTCTCACTTCGAATTTTGCAGAATCAACAATATGAACCTGCACTCGAGGGTTTTGATCTGATCGGCTTAAGCGACAACTATGTTCAAGCCCGGCAGATGGCGCAAGCCCAATTGCCCTGGGTGAACAAAAGGCTAGAGCAGCGTTTTGACATCAAGCTCTTAGGAATATGGCCTTTCGGGCCTCAGGTTTTCTTTTGCAGAAAACCCATCAGTGCGTTATCTGATCTAAATGGACTGAGGGTGCGCATTGGTGGGGATGCGCTCAAACCGCTTATAGAATCCTTAGGCGCACGACCCGTGATTACCCCGTTCGCTGAAGCCGTCTTGTCTCTTGCAGATCAAACTGTCGACTGCGCGGTAGCTAGCCAGGCATCGGGGTTGGCAGCAAGCTGGGGACGTTATGCCAAACATGTTTTTCCAATACCTGTCCAAATGGGGTTGAATGGCATTGCGATCCAACTCAGCGCCTGGAGTCGACTCGCGCTTAAGCAACAGCGAGCCTTACAAAACGCGGTGGATCAATATATTGAAGACGCATGGAAATTTGCACAAGCGCTAGAGCAAACAGCCATGACATGCTTCACAACAAACTCAACCTGTAGTCTCGGCCCATCCTATCAAGTACAGATCGCCTCCGTGTCTGATAACGATCGAAAGATCATCAAAAAACTTGCCCTAGACGTGTCAATACCAAACTGGCTCAAGCGCTGCAAAGCCGCAAACCTAGATTGTGAACAGCAATGGCAAACCGTCTTACTGCCGATTTTACAAACTTCAGACAAACGTTTTTAGTCGTTTTAGTCGACTAGCGCTGAGCCTATGGAAAGCTATCGCTAGACTTTTTTACGTGGTGGCAATCCAGTATGTCTGGTCAACAGACGGCCGGGCTTAACGACCGCGCTGCTCATTGCTTGAGTACTATTTTTACGACGCGCACTCGTGTAGCTTCCATCCGTTCTTGGCTGATGGAAAGGGATCAGATGTTTTTTTCCGTTTCCGATCAAATCTGCACGTCCCATCGCCTGAAGCGCCTCGCGTAAGAGTGGCCAATTGTTTGGATCGTGATAACGCAAAAATGCCTTATGCAGCCGACGACGGCGATCGCCACGAACGATATCAACGGTTTCGCTCGTGCGAGTGACTCGCCCGAGCGGATTGCGCCCCGAGTGATACATGGCGGTCGCAGTCGCCATCGGGCTTGGATAAAATGTTTGTACTTGATCTGCACGAAAACCATGGCTCTTTAACCATACCGCCAAATGCATCATGTCTTGGTCGCTGGTTCCGGGGTGAGCCGCAATAAAATACGGCACCAAGAACTGTTTTTTACCGGCCTGCTCACTAAACTTATCAAACATTTGCTTGAATTTATCGTAGCTGCCGATGCCGGGCTTCATCATCTTTGACAATGGCCCCATCTCGGTATGCTCAGGTGCTATTTTTAAATACCCACCGACGTGATGCGTGACAAGCTCACGAATGTACTCTGGAGACTTTACCGCCAGGTCATACCGCAAGCCAGAGCCGATCAGAATTTTTTTAACGCCTTTTAACGCACGCGCACGTCGATACATATGAATCAACGAGCTGTGATCCGTATTTAAATTTTGGCAAATATCCGGGTAAACACAACTTGGCTTGCGACACGCCGACTCAATTTCAGGGCTTTTACAACCGATGCGATACATATTGGCCGTGGGGCCACCCAAGTCTGAGATCACCCCTGTAAAACCGGGCACTTTGTCACGAATATCTTCGATTTCACGGATAACAGAATCTTCACTGCGACTTTGGATGATTCGACCTTCGTGTTCTGTGATCGAACAAAACGTGCATCCGCCAAAACAACCACGCATGATATTGACACTAAAGCGAATCATCTCCCAAGCCGGGATCTTGGT
>CAIYCP010000490.1 GCA_903924715.1 uncultured beta proteobacterium | reverse complement strand
AGCCCTCGATCATTTTGGCAAGCTTGATATCCTTGTCAATAATGATGGCGCGCCACCGCTGGGCCCGATTGATTCGTTTGATGATGTCGCCTGGCAAAAGGCGATCGAACAAAATCTGTTCAGCGTCATTCGTATGGTGCGCTCTGCACTACCTCACCTGAAGGCGAGCGGCGCAGGCAGTATTCTGAATATTTCAGCGATTTCTGCCATTCAACCTATTGCGGGTTTTGCTCTGTCTGTCGCAACGTGGGCGGGGCTGATGGGTTATGCAAAAACTCTTTCGCTTGAAATTGCGCAGCATGGCATCAACGTCAACACGATATGTCCTGGCTATATCGACACCGACCGCTTGCAAAAGGTGTTTGCAGCGGGCACCGAGAGTCCCGAGAGCGTGCGTGCAAAGCTGGTCACAGAGATACCGATGGGGCGCATTGGCTCGACTGCTGACATTGCCAATCTGGTCGCGCTTCTCGTGTCACCCGCGGGCTCTTACATCACTGGGTGCACGATCCCCGTCGATGGCGGTTTACTTCGCGCCTTAAGGTAATCCCGATGACAAACTCAACGACCAATGCATACGGCGTCAAGCTCATGACCACGCCGCAATACCAGACACGGCTCACGGATACTTTGCGCAAACGTTACATCGAGAGCAAAGCGTGGCAAGACGTGACTTTTTACGACTACATTGAGAAGCGTGCCATCGAGCACCCAGAGCGTGTCGTGTTCATCGATGAAACGCGCAGCCTCACGTATGGTGCGCTTAAAGATCAGGTTGATCGTTGTGCAGCATTTTTAAAGAGTATCGGCATTGGGCCAGGCGATGTCGTCACGATGCAGTTTCCAAATCGTGTCGAATTTCCAATCGTATTCTTTTCGCTAGAATTGATCGGCGCGATCGCAAACAAGATCAGCCCAGACTTTAGACGTCGTGAAGTCGAATATATTTTGCGATTTTCTAATAGCAAAGCCTTTGTCTGCGCTTCAAACTTCAAGGGGTTTGATTATGCAGCCATGATAGATGAACTGCGCCCAGCGTTACCTAATTTAACAACGGTCGTTGTGTCAGGCGACACGGTCGTGAAGAACGTGCATTCACTTGAGCGGGGGCTAGCCACAGCAGCACCACTTCCTGCTGCCGAGCGTATTCACATGAGCCCGGATGCGGTGATGCGCATGGCCTTTACCTCAGGCACGACGGGTGATCCTAAAGGTGTCATGCATTGCTTTAACACCACGCTTTACGCTGCAGAAGTCATCAACAGCGAAATGCATGTCACGCCAGATGAGGTCTTGCTGATTTGGTTGCCGGTCGGTCTGAACTGGGGCTATCTCAGCTTATTGCAAACAGTGATGGTGGGTGCGCGTGCAGTCTTGATGGAAAAATTTCAGGCCGCTCGTGCACTTGAGCTCATCGAAAAATATCGCGCCACTTTTATACCCACTGCGCCCGCTTCGTTACTCGCGATTCTGAACGTCCCTGACTTTCAAAAATATGATTGCACGTCTTTGCGTGTCGTGATTACCGGAGGAGCGTCTGCAGCGATTGAAACGATACGTGCCTATCAAAAGCAGATGAAGGGCCATCTTCTCGAACTATACGGGATGCTTGAAACAGGCTTTCACACCTTTACTCGCTTTGAGGATGATCCTGAGAAGGTGAACGGCACCATCGGTCGCGTGGTTGGGCAAATGGAGATACGCATCATCGACGAGGAAGGCAAAGATGTGCCGTATGGCTCAGAAGGTGAAATTGCGGCCTTTGGGCCTTCTGTGCACCTAGGCTACTTCAACAACCCTAGTGCAAATAAAGAGCTATTTACAGATGATGACTGGTTCAGAACCGGTGATCTCGGTAAATTCGTCGATCAAGCCGGTAACGTCATGATCGTGGGTCGCCGCAAAGAAATGATCAATCGCGGTGGAAAGAAATATTTTCCGCGCGAGATTGAAGAATTTCTGTATGCCCACCCCTCTATTCTGCATGCCGCCATCGTGGGCGTGAATGACGTTCGATTAGGTGAAAAAAATTGCCTGTGTGTGGTGCTAAAGCCCGAAGCAACATTAACGCTGGCTGACGTGACCCAAATGCTCAAGGGCCAGGTCGCTGATTACAAGCTACCCGAAATGATTGAGTTTTATGATGAGTTACCTTTTACCCCCACCGGAAAAATCCGCCGTCACGTGTTGACAGCAGATGTGATTAGTCGTGTGAATGCACGCTAATGTATTGACTGCAACACAGCAAAATAGAGCGAACAATCTTGAAGATAAAAGCTGTAGTTTTTGATGCCTACGGCACACTATTCGACGTATATT
>CAIYCP010000489.1 GCA_903924715.1 uncultured beta proteobacterium | reverse complement strand
GTAACCTGCATCCTTTAATTTTGTTTGATTCAAATTTTCCAGATGAAGTGCAACGTGCTGAAGATTTTGGAGCGGCGATTCTTGAGTTATGTGTCGAAGTGGGTGGCACCATCACGGGTGAGCACGGGGTTGGCATTGAAAAAATCAATCAAATGTGCGTGCAGTTTTCACGTGAAGAGCTCGATACCTTTACCGCGGTGAAACGTGCGTTTGATCCAGCAGGTTTGTTAAATCCAGATAAGGTGATCCCGAGCCTCAGGCGTTGTGCCGAATACGGCAAGATGCATGTGCACGGTGGTGCGATTACGTTTCCTGACATCCCAAGATTTTAGGCTGCGATGAATCAAGCTATCGCCCAATTAAGTGAGCAGGTGCTAGACGCTGCTCAGAAAAAAAATGTCATTCTGATCGAAGGCGGACGCACCAAAGGCTTCTACGGTAACGTCGCACAGTCCACAGATGCGCCTTGCGTTCGCCTGGATATGACAAACGTGCGCGGCATTGTGAGCTACGAACCGACCGAACTCGTTGTGACAGCGTTAGCAGGCACGCCGTTACAAGAGGTCATTGACACCCTTGCGGCAGCCAATCAAGTGCTCGCCTTTGATCCGCCCGCGTTCGGCGCACAAGCGACGATTGGTGGTTGCGTGGCAGCAGGGCTCGCAGGCCCGGGGCGCTATGCCGGTGGGCCTGTCAAAGATTATGTATTGGGCACGCATCTTTTAACTTCAAATGGGCAGGTCCAAAAGTTTGGCGGCGAGGTCATGAAAAACGTCGCCGGATACGACGTCTCGCGTCTGTTGGTCGGCTCAATGGGGATGTTCGGTGCACTGACGCAGGTTTCAGTGAAGGTCGCACCCAAGCCACAAGAAGTGTGCACCTTGCAATGGGAACTCAACGAGGCGCAGGCATTAAAACTGTGCCATAGTTGGCGCGCGCTGCCGCTGCCGGTGTCGGCCACTGCATGGCAAGCCCTTGATGGCGGTTCGGGTCGTTTGCGTGTGCGACTGGCCGGTGCAAGTGCCTCAGTGAAGTCTGCGCGTCAAAAGCTGGGTGGTGAAGTATTGAGCGACGCCGAGGCTGATGCGTATTGGTCTGGTCTCCGCGAGCAAACACAATCATTTTTTGCCACACCGGTTTTATGGCGTTTGGCCGTGGCACCGGGTACGCCTGCACTTGATCTGGGGCCGACCTTGATAGAGTGGGGTGGTGGTCAGCGTTGGGTGGCTGCAGATCTTGATGCGGCAACGGTGCGACGTATCGCGGCACAGGCGGGTGGGCATGCGACCTTATTTCGTGCCTCGACAGCACAAGCGATGCTTGAGCAGGGTGGGGTGTTTCACCCACTCGCTTCAGGTGTTTTAGACGTTGTTAAAAGACTTAAACAAGAATTTGATCCGCAGGGGCTCTTTAACCCTGGCCGCTTAGTGACAGGACTTTAAAGAAAATCGATGCAAACAAATCTTGCCGACTGGGCCCGTGATTCTGTAATCGGCCAAGAAGCCGACGAAATCTTGCGCCGCTGTGTGCATTGTGGTTTTTGCACGGCAACCTGCCCAACGTATCAAGTGCTCGGTGATGAGCTTGATAGCCCCCGCGGCCGTATTTACCTAATCAAAGAGATGCTCGAGGGCCAAGAGCCCACGCAAGCGACGCAGCAACATTTAGATCGTTGCCTGACGTGCCGTAACTGCGAAACAACGTGTCCCTCAGGCGTTGAGTACGGTCACTTGATTGACATTGGCCGACAGCTGATTGAAGAGAAAGTACAGCGACCCTGGTCGCAACGCCTGCAGCGTACCTTGTTGCGCAAGGGCTTAACGTCTAGCTTGTTTGCATCGGCGTACCGAATGGGGCAAGCTTTACGTGCCTTTTTGCCCAGCGTTTTACAGAAAAAAATTATTGAAGCGCGAGATCCTGGTGCGCGTCCTGATACAACGCGCCATGCCAGGCAGATCTTGTTGCTAACGGGCTGCGTGCAACCGACGATGATGCCGACTATTGATGCGGCCACGATCCGAGTGCTTGATCGCTTAGGGATTGGTACTCAAGTGGCGCAGGGTGCGGGTTGCTGTGGCGCGTTGAATTTTCATTTAGATGATCAAGAGACTGCGCGTGTACAGATGCGCTTAAACATCGATGCCTGGTTGCCGTTGATTGACTCAGGCAAGATTGACGCAATTGTGATGAACGCGTCGGGTTGCGGCGCAATGGTGGTTGAATATGCACACCATCTGCGACACGATGCCGTGTATGCCGCAAAAGCTGAAAAAATTGTTGCACTCGTACGCGATATCGCTGAAGTGGTGGCGCCGCATGCCGAGGCCCTGGCCGCTCAGCTTGATGTGACACGCTTGCCTAAGCGCCCCGTGTTTCACCCACCGTGCACATTGCAACATTGGCAAGGTCTGCGACCGCTCAGTGAAGATTTACTCGCCAAACTTGGCTTAAGCTTGCAGCCCTTTACTGAAAGTCATTTGTGCTGTGGCTCTGCTGGCGCTTATTCAGTGCTGCAACCTGAAATCTCAACTTCACTGCGCGATCGTAAGCTAGCGCAACTGGTCGCGAGTACGCCCGATATGATGCTGTCGTCAAATATTGGTTGCATTGGGCACTTGCAAAGTGGCACCGAGATACCGGTGCGTCACTGGATTGAGGTGGTCGATCTAGCGCTGCAGTAATTAAGGATTATTTATGTCGCAACAACAAAAAGATATCCAGACATTGCTTGATCGTGCGGCGATACATGATGTCATCGCCCGCTACTATCAAGGGCTTGATCAAAGTAATCCTGAGCAAGTGCGCGCGTGTTTCACCGAGGATGTGCGTACCAAGTTTGATGACCGACCCGCGACTCAAGGGATCGAAGAACTGATGGCTTCGTTTTTAGCCTTCAAGAAGCACAAATCAGGCGAATGGAAAATCACGACCCATTTCATGGGTAATTTGAATTTCAATATGCTTGAAGGTGATGTGGCCGAGACCGAAACCAACGCCGTTGCTTTTGTGGTGTTGCCCGCGAGCTCACCGGTCGCCAAAGACCAAGTCGCCATGCGCAGCCTGCGCTATCTTGATCGCTTGCGTCGCACGCCCCAGGGTTGGCGTATTTGCGAACGGCAGCACACCTTGGATTGGAGCTGCCATGTCTCAACCTCTTCTTCGGTTTCAATCGGCGAGCGGTTGCTGCAGCGTTCTGCCTTTTGAGCGCGCTTAAAGAGTTGCTCTAGCCTAAATTCACGACCTCTCAATTTCGTCAGTCTTTGAAACTGACGGATAAAAACTGTTGTATTTATCGCTTTTCAAGCGGAGGGATGATATTAAAATTAGCTGAAATACACTAGAATATTTGTAAGTAAATATCTACTAAGTATTTTAATTTGTTTGCGTTACTCTTTAGATGTTGGCAGCATCTGGGCAAAGAATCAAGAATCAAAGCGCTCAGGTGTTGGTATCGACAGTTGTCTATTGGATACT
>CAIYCP010000488.1 GCA_903924715.1 uncultured beta proteobacterium | reverse complement strand
TACCAAAGTTGTTCGTGATTTGGTCTGCGAAGACGCACCCGAGGACTACACCTTATTTTGGCGAGTGTTTGGTGTAAACGGAGTGACAGATCCCTTACCTGATGCGGTGTTGCCAAGCGAGATTTGTATGACAATTGAATGTATTGCACCCACCACCGCGCGTGCTTCTGAAGTCGTACGCACCATGAAGCAATACCTCTTGCATTTTGGCTATGAAGGTCGGCTTTCGACGGGCGGAAATCTTGCTTTTGCTTTTACGCCTCCTGAGATTTCAGTGGGCACTGCTTACAAATTCAGCGTTTATCACATCATGACTACAGAACGCTTAAGCGAATTGTTTCAGCTGAAGATCGAGGAGTTATAAAGCGCTGGCTGACCGCAGTCTGCTCAGTCATCACGGATGCGCGACAATGCCCATCCAGAACAATCGTTCTTGGCCGACTTCTTTGTCATATTTGTGCAAGAAGGTCAGCGAGCCGTCTACATTGATCCTAAATACTGATAGCCCGCCGGCTACGTGTTCAATTGCACCGTCTTTTAAAATATCGCGGGCAATCATGCATCCTGCAACAAGCATGGTGCCACTTGGATCAATCGCAAAGGTCCGCACATGCATGCCGCGCGTGTCTTCGATGTGAATCAAGGTGGGTTCGCCGGTCTCTTGATCAATTGAAAATGTGCTGATGGTGTTTTCGGCACCATTGAATATTTTTTTACCTTCGTGATCAATCGTGCCATCTGCACGATTCGAGACATACACAAACTTACCGCTGGGGTGAACATGGATCGCACCCACCAGTTGACGCGGCTTGAGTTGCTCTGGATGCCTAAGCGTCGTTTTACGCCACAAGGGGCCGACGACCGTTTTACCAAGCTCAAAAAAAGCAATTTGATTTTGACGTTCAATCGATAAGTACATCCAAGGTTTTGTTGGATGAAAGTCAACATGTCGTGGGCCGAATTCGTACCCTGCATTTGGGATAAGTTTTTGCCGATGTGTCAGAACACCCTCGGCATATTCAAAGATTTCAATTGAGCCGGGTAGCTCGGGTTGACCATGCTCGGGATCGTTCCCACGCACGGGCAAGACCACACGGTGATGGTCAGGCGTCACAACAACTTGGTGAGCGCAGACACCCAGATCAAAATTATGCTGATTCACTTCCTCGCCAATTGAGCCATCTCGTTTGATGCAATGCACGCTTAAGGCGCTTGGGGCGTTATAGGCGAGCAAGAGGTGCTGTGACGTACGATCGCTTGTCATGTGCACAGGACGCCAGCGTAGTTGAGTTGGCGTGCCGGCTAGCTTGAGAGAACCGTCAGTCTGAATAGTCAGTGCACAAATAAAATGTTGAGTACCGGATTTTCCTGGTCCGCCATCGCTACAGGCTGCATACAAAATAGGCTTTGAGGCGTGTCGCCAGGCGTACTGAAGGCCCGCCGGTAGTGTGATTGCACTGCGCTCGCTTAGCGACCCATCGCTCACGTTCAAACTGTACTGTCTAAAATCTGCGCCAACTGCAGCGTATACAAAGAATGTGTTCATGACATTGTTAACGTTAGTTGATCGCGATACCCGCTTTTTTGACGATCGGGGGCCACTGTTTGAGTTCGCGCGCAACCAGTTCGTCAACGTAGCTGCCTGACTTTGCAATGATTCTGACGCCGTCAGCAGTGAGGCGTTCAATGATTTGTGGATCTTGCAAGGTACGCACAAAGGCTTTCTCTAGCGTTTGTACGACGTTTTGAGGAGTGCCTGTTGGTGCAAGGACCGCCATCCAGAAGGTGGTCTCAAAGCCTGGAAAGCCAAGTTCAGCGACGGTTGGCATATCTGGAATTTGCGGCATACGCTCTAAGCTGGTCACTGCAAGCGGCCTAATCTTTCCGGCTTTGATTTGCACGGCAGAAGTTGGAAAGGCATCAATTTTGAACTGATAGACCCCGCCAAGCAGATCGATCATGGCAGGCCCTGCGCCTTTGTAAGGGATATGAACCATTTCAATCCCTGCGCGGTCAATGAACAATTCAGTGGCCAGGTGAGGAAATGTGCCAGAGCCGGCTGTGCCATAGTGCAGCGGGGGTGATGTTTTTTTTGCGAGTGCAATAAATTCTTGCAAAGTATTGGCTGCAACCGAGGGATGAATCACGACCAAGCCAGGTGTGTCGCCAACCATGATGACGGACGTAAAGCTTTTGACGGTATCGTATCCAAGGGTTTTGTAGATCGATGGGTTGGCCGTATGTGAATTGGTCGCCATCAACAAGGTATAGCCATCCGCAGGGGCCGACGCGACGAGCTGAGTACCAATCGTTGCGCCAGCACCCCCTTTGTTTTCAATGATGACGGTCTGGCCGAGCACTTCACCAAGTTTTTGAGAGATCCGTCGTGCAACAACATCAGTGGTACCGTTTGGTGGAAAGGGCACAATTAAATGTATTGGCTTTTCAGGAAAGGCCGCTTGCGCTGTGACGCACCCGGACAGTAAAGCGCAAGCGATGGCCAGTTTGATACCTTTTAGGCGCTGCATGTTTTTCCCTTTATTGATGACGTTGACGCAATGAACGTATCGATTGTCTCTTGATCGCTTTCTTTAGTTGTTATGCTGATTACGCTTTAGTTTTTTTTGATTGTATACAACAACGTTCGTTATACCTACAATCAAATAAAAATAGATTAAACGAGGTGACAAAAATGAGTTCAATCAATACCGTCAGCGGAAAACTCGCAGACTTCATTTGCAACCTGCAGATCGAGCAGTTGCCCAAAAGTGTCATTGAAAGAACAAAGACGCGCCTATTGGATTGTCTGGCAACAGGTTTAGCGGCACATGGCTTGCATGTGCCCAGCGTGGTGTTAGCGTTTACAGAGGGTGGTGTTGGGCCGGCGAGTGTCATAGGCTATCAAAAATCGTTGCCTATTGTGGATGCTGCTTTTGTGAATGCAACGCTGATCAACGGACGAAGCCAAGATGACTTTATGCAGAAGTCTCACCCGGGGGCCTTGACGATCCCGGCCGCGTTGGGTTTCGCGCAAGCGTTCAAGCGTACCGGTGCTGATGTGCTGGTGGGCATGGTGGCGGGCTATGAGGTGGTTGGACGCATGTATATGGGTGCGCCTGGTATGTTGCCAAAGTTTCGCGCATCGGGTGTGGCGGGTACGGTTGGGGCAGCGGCAGCCGCGGCCAAAATGCTGAAGCTGGACTCGACATTAACAATGAATGCGTTAGGTTGTTCTGCTGTGTTTGCGCACGGCTTTGGGCAAGGTTTTTTTGCAGGTACGAATGAAGTGAAGCTCAATGTCGGAATGGCGAGTCGAAACGGCGTGACGGCTGCCTTGCTTGCGAAACATGGCGCCACCGCGTCGGCGCTCGCGTTTGAGGGGGAGGCAGGTTACTTCCGAGCCTTCGATGGTTCGCTTGAGCATGCCGAAGCGGCAACCCGAGGCTTGGGTGAAAGTTATTTGATTGAAGAAACGGTATATAAAGAATGCCCGGTTTGTATCTTTACGCAGACCCCGATTGCCTTGGCGCGTACGCTGTCTTCAAAGATTGACCTGAAAAAAATCCAAAAGGTAGTGGTGACTTCGCCTGAGCTCACACATACGAATCCGGGTTTTACGAATGTTGCGCCATATCAAACCCATCTTCAGGCCGTCGTGAGTGCAAGATTTTGTACCGCGGCAGCTTTGTTGGGTCGCCCAGTTGAAGAATATGATTACTACGATGAGCTACAAGACCCCGAGTTGCTGCAATTGGCTGAGAAGATTGAGTTGCGGATGCGCGAGCACGATGCTGATACGGTTGACGTTGAAGTCTATCAAACCGATGGTGTGATTCGAGCAAGTGGAACTGAGAACGAAACGCTGTTTCCGAGCCTGGATAAGGTCGTTGCAAAATTCTTTCGAATCACCTCAGACTTACCCGGTCTGGATCGTGACCGAATCGTCGAGACCGTCATGACGCTAGATCAAGTGAGCAATATCGAGGATTTGATGAAGTTGCTGGTGGTGAGTGAGGCGTTGATTGCCGCGCGCGAGCAAACGGCAATCAACTAGGCCCAATGTTGCTGTTTAGGGCTGCAAGGCTATTGAAGTGCCGATCATCGAATCACGTGTGACTAAAGCGGCTAACTGTGCCTCAGTCATATTGTCAGTGCCAGCAGGTCTATTAGGTAGAACTAAAAAGCGAAGATCAGCGGTGCTATCGGATACTCGAACTTCAACGTCATCCGGGATGTTGGTGCCAAATTCAGCGAGTACTTTGCGGGGTTCAACCACCACACGCGAGCGATAATCGATCGACTTGTACCAGGCCGGTGGA
Organism: uncultured beta proteobacterium; assembly: GCA_903924715.1. Classification (GTDB taxonomy): domain Bacteria; phylum Pseudomonadota; class Gammaproteobacteria; order Burkholderiales; family Burkholderiaceae_B; genus Zwartia. The sequence goes on along the minus strand of CAIYCP010000488.1, from coordinate 4,254 downwards.
ATACCGAGCAGCATGCGCGGATAGCACGAACAGAGCGTACAGACCACTACGTTGTGGACAGTGGGTGTGTTTTCAAGCACGACAAGTTCTAGTGGGGTGATGATATCGAGTTCAAAGTGCTGATTGATCGTTTTCAGCGGATCTGCCAGCAGCTTCTTTTTAAAGTCTGGGTCTACCCAGGCCTTTGCAACAATTTTTCCGCCAATCGCTGGGGTGAGGCTGTCTTGCTTATCGATCTGCGCATGTAATTCTGCAGCGGTGATAATGCCTTTTTCGTCTAACAGTTCACGAATCGCGGTTTGCAGCAACACCTCATAGCGATCGTAACCATCATCATCGTCTGGTGCAGGCGGGCTGTGAGGGTGCTTGTGTCCGTGAGCATGATCGTGGTCGTGATCATGGTCGTGATCGTGGTGGTGTCCGTGATTTGCACTCATGCTTTGTCTCCGGCGAGCGGTTCGATCCAATGATCGTAGATGTCAGCCACAACAGTGTCTTTTGGGCTGCCAGAATAATTGGGCCAGACATCAGCCTGTTTAAAACGTACGCGGTAGAGCACGCGCAGCGGCAGACCTGGTTTATGAAACGCCAGCAACGAGGGATCGCGGAAGCAGCCCATCACATCCGTAATCTCACCTTTGATACCGCGCAGATAAAACGGTGTTCGGCAATGGAACTCAGGGGGCTGCTTGCGTACGCGTACGGAGGCACCGACGGGCAATGCTTGGCCTGGACGAATCGCAAAAGCTGTCATGCTGCCACCTTTTTGTGTTTTGCGCGTAATTGCTCGACTCGAGCTTCGATTTCTTCGCGGCTCAATACTTGTTGTTCAATGATGAGATCGCGCACAGCCCGAATCCATTTATCGTAATAGCCAAGGTTACGATAGTCGTCTGCGGTATTCGACTCGATCGCTCGGCGCATCGCATCTACAGTGAAGGCCTCAAGCTTTGGGCCAGATAAAATTCTTAAAATGGCATCGACGCGTTTTTCGTGCAAGGTGCTGGGGTGTTCGTCTTGGCAGACTGGGCCAGCTGGCAAACCGCCAATATCATTGACTTTACGTTCTGTCATGAAAGATCCGTTGTGTGATGGGCTAAAAAATTGACTTCGTCATGACTCTAAGCGTAACGCGATATGAGTGAATGTGCTAGTTCAAAGGCTTTATTGTTGTTTAAGGTTTGCATCCTTTACGACTTGGCCCCAGCGCGCATAGTCGGCTTTAATTTGAGCGGCAAACGCTTCAGGGGTACTGGCAATCGGATCGAACGCATTATTGAGGTAACGCTCGCGTATCTCTGGAATCGCTAAAACTGCCGCAATATCTATCTGTAAGCGATTAATAATGGCTTTGGGCGTTTTGGCTGGAGCCAAAATTCCGTACCAAGAACTAACGTTGAAATCCGGGATACCCAATTCGGCGATGGTAGGGACGTCAGGCCATGCCGGCGAGCGCTTATCGCCAGCCACAGCGATGGCGGTCAGTCGACCTTGTTTGATGTAACTCGCAACGGTTGGTACAACGGTAAAGAAAATTGGAAAGTGTCCAGCCACCGCGTCGGTGACCGCTTGGCCGCCACCTTTATAAGGAATATGCGACAGCTTTATTCCTGTGCGAAGGGCCAGTAGCTCACCCGCTAGGTGGGGTGTTGTGCCCGGCCCAGACGAACTGAACTGAAGCCCCTCAGGTTTGGATTTTGCCAGTGCCACAATATCGTTAATATTTTTAACGGGCACAGTTGGATTAGCAACCAAAATAATCGTTGCATCATTGAGTTTAGTCACTGGTGCAAAATCAGTGACGGGGTTGAACGGTGCATTGAGCATGTTTGGCGCAACCACAATACCACCATCAAATCCCATCAACAGTGTGTAGCCGTCTGGGGCTGCAGTCGCAACCATTTGTGCACCAATAAAGCCCGACGCACCGGGCTTGTTCTCAACAATAATTTGCTGCTTGAGTCGCTCGGCCAGTTTGTCGCTCATGTAGCGTACGACAGCATCCCCTCCGCCGCCAGGCGAAAAGGGCACTACAATACGAATCGCACGATTGGGATAATCATCCTGTGCGTGCGCGATGTGCATTGCACCACTGAGACTAAAAAAGGCAAGGGTGCTGCTAAATAAACAGGCGCGTTTAATGCCTCGGTACAGAGTGGCTTTCATGGCTGGCTTAGAAAATCAAACAATAAAGGATGCGATGACACGCGCGTGAGTTTGTTGTTGTCATTTTCTGGCTAGCGATCCCAGACTTCATCAGGGACTGGCAGGCCTTTTAAATCTTCAGCGCTTAAAGGGCGATCAGGTGTGATGCCATAGGTTTCAAGCATCAGATTCATTTGCCGCGTGTGTTGAGCAGCGTGCCACGCTGTACGCTCAAAGACGTCGTGCATGGTTCGGCGCCCATAGTACGTGGATACCAAGTAATCAAGACTGCGGTTTGGTTCTTTTTCCCACCAAGTGAGCAATTGAGCCCGCACAGTTTCTCCCCACTTCGCTAAGTTGGTTGCGGTCCAATCATCGGGTGCCACCTCGTTAAAGCTTTCAAATTTCAGATCGATTTGATGGGCTGCTTCAACACCCATTTGTGCAACCCGAAATATATGAAAAGCGGTGCCCGCAGGATTACGGTTGCGATTACGAAAATTTTCGCGCAGTTGCTCGGGTTTGAATTGTTGGATCAAGCGGATGGCTGTTTGCAACACGATGTCTAACTTCGCGACCAGTTGCTCTGGGGGCAGGGGATCCATCAACTTCGTTTTGAGATCTAAAAACTTGATCACATCGTTGAAGGACTGACACATCGTGAACTTGCCTCCAAGGGCCACAATCGGCACGCTACGTGCGCCCAAGGCACGTAACTTATCCATGCCCGTTGGATCGTTATGCACATCGATCGACTCAAAGTCGATCCCCTGTTTGGTTAAAAACTCTTTGGTGCGTAAGCAGGAGGAACAGCCGGGTTGCCAAAAAACTTGAACGCGGGCGGATGTATTTGGTTGCATAGAGTTGTCTTCAGTTTTGATGAGAGTTCTTATTATTATGACGGATGAAATCACAATTTAGTTAGATAGTTTACATGCTGCATCGCAAAATCGTTGGATGGTTTTTTGATCAATCCGTGGGATAGTGTCTGGGGCACGGAGAGAGTCTGCCTAGTCTTTTTTGAGGCGCTGTGCTAAGTTTAGGCGGCAAGGATGCACAGGGTTGTGTTCTCCGACAGATAAAGGATCCAAACGTGAGCGACTATTTCTACGAACCTAGCAAAGGCCATGGTCTACCCCATAACCCGTTCAAGGCCATCATCGCGCCTCGTCCGATTGGTTGGATATCGACCATCGACAAGCTCGGGCGTGTCAATCTAGCGCCTTATAGTTTTTTTAACGCTTTTGCTGAGACACCCCCGGTGATTGGTTTTTGCACGAGCGGTGCACGCAAAGACAGCTGTAATAATGCGGATGAAACCGGTGAGTTTGTTGCTAATTTTTGTGGTGCTGACTTAGCCCAAGCAATGAATATCACCTCGGCGTCGGTTGCGCCTGGCATTGACGAGATGAAGTTAGCGGGCTTAGCCGCCACTGCCTCAACGCTGGTCAAGCCGCCTCGGGTGACTGATGCGATTGCTGCGCTCGAGTGCAAGCTCATTAGCACGACACAGTTGACAGATGCGAAGGGTGTCTTGATCAACACCTGGCTGACGTTAGGCGAAGTTGTGGGTGTGCATATTAATAATAAATTCTTGAAAGATGGCATCTTTGATACTGCGGCGGCTCGCCCACTCGGACGTTGTGGCTATCAAGGCGATTACGTTGAGGTCAATACTTTGTTCGAAATGTTTCGTCCAAAAGATTACGTTGCAAGCTAGAACGCTTAGCCCAAGTTAAGGAAAAATCATGGCGCAAACGCTTGCAAAAAATCCGCATATTGGAATCCGGCCAGAGTGGCTTGCGTTGCGTACTGAAGAAATTCTTGAACCTGAGTTAAAAATTGTGGATCCGCACCATCATCTCTGGGAGCGGCAAGACAATCTTTATCTGTTCCATGATTTGCTGGCCGACATGAACGCTGGCCATCACGTGGTGTCGACCGTCTTTGTACAATGCCGTTCGATGTTGCGCAAGGATGGACCCGCCGCACTTGCTCCGCTTGGTGAGGTTGAATTTGTGACCGGTATTGCGGCGATGAGCGCCAGCGGGCTTTATGGTTCAGCCCGTGCTTGTGCAGGGATCGTCGCAGGTGCAGATTTGCAACTGG
>CAIYCP010000487.1 GCA_903924715.1 uncultured beta proteobacterium | reverse complement strand
TGAGATTTTTGAGTTATTTAGAAAATTTAATCAGCAGTTTGGTTGTGCTGTCTTGTTAGTGACGCACGATGCCAGACTATCCACTACGTGCGATCGCACGATCACGTTAGTTGATGGGCAAACTGTTTAAGCCGGAAATGACGCAGGTTTCACAGCGATCACGTCAGAGCTTTTTGTGTCATGCCGCAACTAAGCGACACAACACTTAAAGTAGACACTCTAATCACAAACTCATGCATCATCAAAATATCATCATGAGCTAAGTTTGCAGCCAAGACCTAAGGCTTTGAACATTTGTCACTTGTTCAAGATCCCAAATCGCACTCACCAACGACCGCGCTTTCTCTTGCCCCAACACCGGTGAACACAGGTCATAAGCTTTTTTACCAACCTCGTCACGCGTCATTGGATTGGCGGCAGTACCCCGAACGTTCTTGGTATGCGAGTGCAAGACCCTGCCATCTTTTAATTTAATATCAACGATCGCCTGCCGACTCGGCAACGCCTTTTGCAATTCTTCATCGCCAATCAACTCCACGCGCTTTTTAATTTCTAGCACGTCAGGATGTGTCATGCGCTTCACATCGTGCGCGGCTTCAAGCGAGGCCGTGCCATCTAAAAGCATCACAGCGACCATGTATTGCATGTTGATATCGGGCATGCTGCGATTATTGACCGTTGCAGCACCTGTTTTGAAAATACGCACAGTCACCTGTTCAACATCGCTGGCTTTAAAGCGATGCGTCAGCATTAAGTCATACACCGAATCAAGCGCCGCTTGGATCGGGCTACCCACAGTCCAACGTTTGATGGCTGTGTTGATGATTTCATAACGCGTGCCTAGTTCACGCGTTAATTCTTCTGGCTTGGGGTCGGCACCGCCAAAGGCCACAAAGAAGTTGCTAGGCCCACCAAATGGATCATCAATTCCTGACATCCCCGAGGCCACCATGGTGACTGAGGCCGCACCGTTGCGTGCTGGCAAGCCACCAAACTGAAAAGCCTTTTCAACATGCTCTGTGTCGCGCGCGTAATTAGACAAGCCGCTGGCTTGCTGCGTGGTGTAGGACAGCGCAAAACGCACCTGTTGAGGCGTTAATTTAGCCAGCGAGGCACAGGCCACGGTTGCACCAAACATTGGCCCAAAAGAATGTGTACCGTGCCCTCTGCGCGAAAACGCATAAGCCCCTAACGAAAAGGATAACCGAGCGCAGATGTCATAGCCTAGGGCAACCGATCGCAGCAAATCTGTACCATTGGATTTTTCGTATTCTGCCATTGCCAAGGCGGCGGGCACGATGCCGGCACCTGGGTGAGTGAGAGATGCGGGATGCGAATCATCTGTTTCATCGGCGTGGGCCAACATACCGCCTGCAAGTGAGGCGTTCACAACGGTCGTCAATAAGTTCGTGCCAGGGATACAGGCCTGATGCGTACCGCCCTGCGCTTTGATATAAGCGATTGCTTTTTCACCTGCTAGAAGATGCGTGCCTGAGATCATTGCTGCAAGCGTATCGAGCAGGTGATGCTTCGTCGCCTCAAGCGCTTGAGGTGGCAACGCTTTTTGCGAAGCCTGTGCCACATAATCTGCAAGCGTAAGCGTGACAGCTGAAATTTCAGGTGCGCCTGCCTTGCTCTCGGTCGCACCGAAACTGTAACGTGCGGGCACCGCCAAGGCACTGAACAAACCTGCTCGCAGCAACGTGCGACGCATCACGAGATTATTGAGGTGATTGGAGCTCATTGTTTTCCTTCAAACGATCATTGTTTGCCATCAGCTTAGCTGAAAATTTTAGCTAACTTGGGATACTAGTACATTGGCGATTTCAGTTAAGCTTGAAAACCCGTAAGCTTGTAAAGTACGTTAGCGTGTCGGACCAATTAGTTAGCAATACCCAGTCGCGCCTCTCAATCAACTTTAATCCCAACAGCATCGATCAGTGCTTTCCACTTTGTATATTCGCCTTCGATGAAGGCCTTGGTTTCTTTTGGGCCGCCGTACAAAGGACGGGCGTGCATCCCTTCGATAAACGCAATGGTATCGGTTTGATGACTAATTTCGTCAACCGCGTTTGCTAAGGTGATTTGAATTGCCTGCGGTGTATTCGCAGGCGCCACCATAAAATAGTCTCCCTGAACATCAAAGCCAGGAAAGCCGGATTCGGCAATCGTAGGTACTTCAGGATGTTGCTTTAAACGATACGGCCCGGTGATGGCGAGCAGCTTCAGTTTTTTTGACTCGACCAAGGGCATCATCGTGGCCGAACTGCCAAAGGTCAGATCGACTCTCGCTGCCAGCATATCAATCAGAGCTTGCGAGCCGCCTCGGTAAGGCACATGCGTCATTTTGACGTGAGCCATATATTGAAACAACTCACCCGCCAGATGCTGAGTCGACCCCGTGCCTGCCGAAGCGAAAGTCAACGTGCCTGGGCTCTTCTTGGCCGCGTCAATCAGGTCTTTGACCGAATTGATCGGTGAATTGCCAGGCACGACCAGAACGTTTGGCGTAGACACAAGCATTGCGATGGGCGCCAGATCGCGACGCCAATCGTAAGGGTTGCGATTTAAAACCGCATTACTGGCGATCGGGTTCGAGCCTAAGGCCAAGGTGTAGCCATCGGGTGTACTTTGAGCTAGGGCATTTAACGATACGATGCCACCGCCCCCCGGACGATTTTCAACAATAAACGTTTGACCTAATTTATCACTGAGTTTTTTGGCGTAGTAACGGGCAATCGTATCCGTTGCACCACCGGCCGCAAAACCCGCCACCAATTTTATTTCGCGCGTCGGATACACCGCCTGAGCTTGGGCGTAGAGAGCAGCCAGACTTAATCCGATAACAACTACTATTCGCAGCAAGCTAAGCATTTTGTCTCACTCTAGGCCAAGAGATTTCATTGAATCTCGTTTTTTTCTATATTACAGGCAACTCGTCAGTATCCGAGTGCCCGCTGCACAAGCCTTCAATAACGCGTCAGATCCCCGAGACAAGATCCCATCAAAAATGCTCTGAATGCCTGCCTCACTACTGTTCACCTCATCATTTGACTATGCATTTTTGAAATTACGGTCGAAAAATTTCAATAACCAATTCGTCACTTGCTCGGGCGCC
>CAIYCP010000486.1 GCA_903924715.1 uncultured beta proteobacterium | reverse complement strand
CGTGGTCTTGCCGGCCCCATTAGGGCCGACAATTGACAACACTTCACCTTTTTGAACATCAAAACTGATGTCATTAACAGCAACAAGGCCACCAAACCTACGAGTCAGGTGTTCAACCCCTAAAATCGATGACCCCATGTTATGCAACGACTTCGTACGTGCCGCGCCCATTAACCTGGATGACGACGACAGACGGGCTGTTGTTGTTGCCATCAGGTGGATTATTAAAGGTCACGTTCGTACCAAGCGGTGTTGTGATTTTTAATGAAGCCAGAGCGGCTGCAATTTTTTCACGATCAAGGCTCCCGGCCTTTTTAATGGCTTCGTATAACGTATACACAGCATCGTAGCCATAGGTCGAAAACGAAGTAGCTTCGTATTGTGTGAAACGCGCTTTATAGCGATCAAGAAAGCTCTTGAGCTCGGGGGTAGGTGCTTGTAAGTCTTGTGCCAAGAAGGTGTAACCACCTTTGATATCGCCCTTGGTGCCATCCCAATAGACTGGATCTTGAAAAGAACCAAACCCGGTCATCATCGGCAATTTAATACCCGCCTCAACGACCTGCGAAGTCACTTTGACGCCATCACCCGTTGTAGCCGCAATATAGATACCATCGGGCTTGGTACTACGGATTTTTGAAAGCTGCGCTGAAAAATCTTGATCGCCCGTTCTGAAGGCCTCAAAGGCAACCACGGTGTAACCAAGCGAGGCCGCCATTGTTTTCACAACTTCAGCATCGCCCGCTTGCGCATCTTGTGTTTGATCGTAGATCACTGCGATCCGCTTGAGGCCATGCTTGGCAACCACTTTTTTGAGTACCACCGGTATCGCAGTGCTTGAGACTGGATTCACCCGACAGGCATAAGGCGACCATTCTTTATCTTTCACTGGCGCACCCGAGCCGGCATCAATCATTGGCATTTTGAGCTGTGCTGCAACGGGCACCATCGCGATAAAACCCACTGAGTTTGCTGGGCCGATCGTAGCGGTAACCGAGGCATCACCCGCAGCCTGCCTAAACAGCGTCACTGCTTGACGCGGGTCATTAGCCATATCCACCGTGTTCATTTCAAAGGTATAAGACTCACCGCTTGCATCTTTGAAACCAAGCTTGTTGATATCGTCAAGAGCAAGCAAGGCCCCATCGCGCGAGCGAATACCGTAAGCCGCTGAAGGACCCGTAATACCCTGAACGTTCGTGATCTTAATGACGCCTGTACCTTGCGCACGCAAGAGCGCTGGTGAAAACAATACAGAGCCCGCGCCTAAGGCAGCGGCTTGGGTAAAGCGACGACGACTAATAGCATGAGGATTTGATTTGTTAGACAAGACCGACATAGCGACCTCCAGAGAATAAGATTTCGACCGATATAAAAGCATCCGCGCCATATTACGCGCTCGCTGCTACTATCCTCCATGAATGATATAGGGGTAATCACTGAGAGTAAAGCCTTGCCTAAAAAATAATGCCCTACCCCTGAATCAGTCTGGTCCTCGGTTAAAGTTGCTGAATCATTTCAAGGTTAACGGTATGCCACAAACGCTCTCTTACTTTGACGCAATCAACATCGATTCGCTTAGAAGCGAGTTTCCAGTAGGCGCCAATTTTTTAAACAAGTTTGTCGGGATGCGCCCTGCAAGCTTGCGTACCTGGCAGGAAGCGCTTTTTGCAAAGCAACTTAAACGTGCATGGCAAATTCCGTTTTACCAACGGCTATGGGGTGAAGCAGGCCTCTGTGCAACGGATGTCCAATCGCTCGATGATCTTTCTAAGTTGCCCAGTTTTGGCAAGCATGAAATCATGGCCTCTGTCGAACGAAAACCTCCGTTCGGCGATCACCATGGTCGAGATATTCCGGTCGACGGCAAGATCATCCCGATGGTATTGCAATCAACCAGTGGCACCACCGGTCGACCACAACCATTGCTCTATAGCCCGCGCACACGCGAGGTACAAAACCTCATGCTTGCACGCGCCTATTTAATGGCGGGGATGTGTGCAAGCGATGTCGTACATTCCGTGTACGGGCATGGTCTAGTGAACGGCGGCCATTACATTCGCGAAGCAGTTCTGCACTTTACTGATGCACTCTTTGTGTCAGCGGGCACCGGAATCGAGACTTCCTCGATCAAACAGGTCGAATTTATGCGCGACTTTGGTGCAACCGTGATTGTTGGTTTTGCGGATTACATCAAGCGCCTTGCCGAAGTGGCACAGGAACAAGGCCTCGTACCGGGTCGGGATATTCCTTTGCGAATGATCTGCGGACATCTTTCAAAAGATGCGCGTGACGCTTTGTCAGCCGCCTGGGGTGGTGCCGAGCTCTTTGATTGGTATGGCGTGGGCGATACCGGGCTCATTGCGGCAGAAGGCTCAGATCACGATGGCTTGCATGTGATGGAAGATGCACACTGGATCGAGATTTGCGACGTCGATACGGGTCAACCTGTTGCACCAGAGGCACCGGGCGATTTAATTGCCACCTGTTTATTTACAGATGATATTTTTCCGATTATTCGTTTCAACACGCACGACGTTACGCGCTTCTTGCCTGGCCCCTCAAAGCTGAATTTGCCCTTTCGTCGGATTGAAGGCTTTTTAGGCCGCAGCGACAACATGGTCAAACTCAGAGGCATTAACGTATTTCCGCAGGCGCTCTCATCGATTTTGGCAGGATCCCCAGGGTTTAGTGGCGAATACCTGTGCACCTTGACGCGCGATGGCTCCGGCCGGGAAGACCTTCTGGTGAGTATTGAAACCTCTGAGAGCGCCACCGAGCCGCTGACCGCGCATTTCCGAGAACTGCTTAAAAGAAAACTAGGCGTCGAAGTGAAGATTGACCTCGTTGCCCCGACGGCATTGGCTTCACTGACCGGCGTTGAAGCCCGCCAAAAACCCATCCGCCTAATCGATCGTCGCTAAAGGAGCCCGTATGCCAGCCACTCAAACTTTTACCGATCAAGTGTTCAGCATGCTTGAAGAAAGCGGTCAGGCCGCACTCGATGCACTAGATCCCACCTTGGCGATGCGTGCGTTGATGCAAGGGTGTTTTGAGACGCTAGGCGACCGAACAGCCCATCTAAAGCCTGGCGCCTTGTTAGAAGGCGAGCGTCAATATTTTGTAGCAGGTGCGTTCTTTGTCACGCCTGATCGACGCTATCACATGATCTGTGGCAACGTTGGTTTTCCGCCTGAACAAGAACGTCTGTGCATACCGATTGACGGTGGCCATCCGGGGCAAGTCTATGCCTCTAAAGCAAAAAAAATCCTTAAAAATACTGATGAGCATGGCACGTTTCGACAATATCTGAAATCTTCTCGGATGGGCTCAACAGTCTTTGCTCCGTTAATCTGGCAAGGGCAATTTATCGGCCAACTCATTGTCGCTGCACAGGCCCGCAACACGATGCGCGACGAAGACCTACAAGCATTGGTTGTCGTCGCACGCCTAGCAGCTTCAGTATGGGTGGCGCAAGGTGGCCCCCAATGGCTCACGGCCAACTACCCACCAGAAAACGGGTTCTATGTTGACCGCGAAGGCGTCAAAGACTAAAGGGCACGTGCTGAGCAAAGTGCTCGGCAATCGCTTTACGGGTTGTAATCCACGGGCCATTCGGTTCTTGGCTACGCTTTTTGGCATACGCTAAAAACTTTTCAAGCGCCCAGATTCTGCCTGGACGACCAATGATGCGCAGATGTACGCCCAGCGACATCATATTCACCGAATGTCTGCCTTCACCCAAGGCCCAGTCTAGATTATCAATCGCGTATTTGAGCCATTGATCAGGGGTGTATGAGGGCTCGGCCCACATCTTCATATCGTTGTTATCCATCTGGTAAGGCATCACCACAATCGGGCGGCCTTGGTCATGATCCCAGAAGGGCTGATCATCACTGAGATCATCCATGTGATACACGAAACCTTCTTCAATCAACAAGCGTCGCGTGTTCATTGTTGTCAGGTAACGCGATAACCAGCCAGCTGGCACTTGCCCAGTCGTGGCCGCGATCGAGTCGCGCGCTTTGACGATATAGGCACGCTCTTGCTCTTCGGTCATATTGAATTGATGCGCCCACCGATAACCATGGGATGTAATTTCATGCCCGAGTGCCACGATTTGACGCGTCAGCGCAGGTGCACGCTCAAGCGCTAAAGCACACGCCGTGAAGGTCGCGGTGATCTGATGTTGGTCTAACAAGCGCAGCACTCGTGGTGCACCACGATTCAGGCCATATTGATAGTTAGACTCATTAATCAGACTACGCACCGAGTGCTTTAAGGCAATGCCCATCTCATCAACAGGCTCAGGATACTTGTCGCCATCTTGAATGTTGGCCTCAGCGCCCTCTTCTACGTTCACCACGATCGAAAGCGCCAAATGTGAGTCATTTGGCCATTGGTAAGCTTTAGGAGGCATCGCAATCGGCATCATCAAATCCATGTAATCACTTGCAAAGTGTGTCGTGTCAATCTAGCATGATTTCTAACTGAGTTAAACCCATATCGAGAACGCCATGCTACCTTCACACAATCGCTTTCAATATTCAGGCATTAAATCTCGTCCGCAATTTAACTGGCCCGACAACAAACGCCTGGCGCTTTACATTGCTGTCAATATCGAGCATTTTCCGTATGGGGTTCAATGCGGCGTTGATCTGGATCGACAAACACAACCCTGGAGTCAGCGCAGCTGGTTGTGGCGCGAGTACGGCAATCGTATTGGCGAATGGCGTCTGATTGAATTATTTGATGAACTCAAGCTCAATGTCGGTGTCATTGTCAACACCGAAAATTATGCGCACTGCCCCGACTTGATCCAGGCCCATCGTGCACGCGGTGACGAAATGATTGCGCACGGGCGTTCAAACGCCGAGCGCCAAATCGAAATGGATGAAGCCACTGAACGCACCATGATCAACGAAGTGACGGCGCTCATGAAAAAAGCGGATGGTAAGCGACCACAAGGTTGGCTAAGCCCTTACCTGACCCCAAGCTTGAACACCACCGACCTGTTGGTTGAGGCCGATTATTCATACGTACTCGACTGGGGCATCTGTGATGAACAACCCTTCTGGGTCAAGAGCAAGGGCAAGCCTATTTTGTCAGTCCCTTATCCAATCGAACTGAATGACCAACCTGCGATTGCCTATCGACACAATTCAGCCCAAGAGTATTGCGACATGATGGTCGAAAATTTTGAAGAAATGCTCAGGCGCTCTGTGGACACGCCATTAGTATGTGCGATCTCTTTGCATTCTTTCATTATGGGTCAACCGTTTAGACTGGCCCGCCTGCGAAAAGCCTTGCAGCACATCATGTCTTATCGCGATCAAATCTGGTTGACCACACCCAGCGAAGTCGCAACACATTATCGAAATCTACCGACAGAATTACAGCTGCATGCCAAGTGATCTCCTTAAACACCACTCTGTTGAGCCTCGTATCGTTTTGAATCAATAGCTTGCCGAAGACTACGTCAGTAGATTGTTAAATACGAGCGCTTTAACATTCTCTAAATATTCTTCAGCATTCTTTGGTTTTTTTAAATCTTTGCACAGCGACTGGGTATACTTTGTGTCCGCTCAACACATCGGTCTCTTGCTGTGCAACTCATCTGGATTTCTGGGTCAACGTCGGCCGTCAAAAAAATTAACATCTCGCGCAAGCGCTTGATACGCTGGTCAGTCATGACGGGCGTCTTTCTTGTCTTGCTTGGGATTGGGATTCATTTTTTAGGCTTTCGCATTGCCTTGCAGGTTAGACCGCAATTGGCACGCGTCATGGGTGGCGTGATTACGGCCGACGAGCAAAATACGATAGAACTCGAACATCAAAAGAAATTTGAACGTCTCATTCAAGCGCAAACAGTCGCGTTAGCGCAACGCGAAAAAAAACAAAAAGAAATCATCGCCTCATATGAGCATCAACTTGAATTGATGCATGTTGATTTCAAAGAAACTAGCATGCAGTTCAGTCGAGAAAAAAAAGAAATCGATGCGCTGTATCGTAAAAAGCTAGAAACGCTTAACCACCAAATGACTGCCATGACCGGCAAGATCGGCGAGCTGAATGCGCTCAAAGAACGTTTCGCGACTCTGGCGGCTCCGGCACCAATCAAAAACAAAATGTCCGACCCATCGAGCCGTGGTGGCCCCTTGATCCCTTTAAAGTTTCAATCCACACCCAACGCCTATCTTGATGACGAGTTCGATCAAACGATTGCTAAAGTATCAGCGCTCAACTCAACCGCAGTTGAACTACAGCAGACCTGGTCTACCCGCTATCAATTGCTCACGCAACTCCCGCTTGGAACACCGCTGCCCATGGCGCTCGGTTTGAACAGCAACTTTGGCCCACGGGTCGATCCAATCAGCCAGACCGTCGCACATCACTCGGGCATTGATTTTGTCGCGAAGGTGGGCACGCCCATCTTGGCGGCCGGCAGCGGCACCGTACTGCGGGCAGGTTGGGACGGCGCCTATGGACTCACGGTTGAGATCAAACACGCAGAAGGCTATGTTTCAAAGTATGCCCATGCGAGCAAAATCCACGTTGCCGCTGGACAAATCGTGACGCGTGGTCAAAAGATCGCAGAAGTCGGTTTGACCGGACGCACGACCGGCGCACACCTTCATTTTGAAATCTTACGAAACGGACAGTTTATGAATCCGCTGCAGGTGCTGGTAGTGCCTGGCTCACGGCAGCGCTCACAAGAGTAGGCTGACCCTCGGTTGTCAGCTTGCCTTGTTGCGGGTTGGTCTGACTCACCAGACGACCATTAATTTTTGCACCCGGTTCCATACTGATTTGGCTGTATGTAATATCGCCCTGCACATCTGCACTATCGTGCAACTCGACTGTTTCGGTCACAAAAACATTGCCAAGAATTCGACCGCCGACGATCAAACGCTGTGCGTAAATATTGCCCTGTACCGAGCCTGTTAACCCAATCGCCACGCTGACCCCCTCGGCCTGTGATCCACGAATATCGCCTTTCACGCTGCCGTCAATTCTCAGACTTTGCGTTGCCACGATTTGGCCGTGGATTTCGGTGGATTTTGCAATAATGGTTTCAAACGACTCATCATTTGAGCGAGCGATTTTTGACGACTGTTTTTTACCAAACATACTCGTGTCACCTCTGTTAATTTGGTCGAACAAACCGCAGCGTAAAGCGATCGCTTGTGGTCTCCATTTTATTTGAGTGGAGCTCGTGCGTGTCGGCCGCGTTTCTCCAGGCATCAGATTTTGCATCGGCCTTGAAGCCCACCGCCACAAGCTCAGCCACGACCGCCTGCTCATCAATTCGATGCAGCGTCGACGTATCATTGACTCCGGTGCCGGCCTTCGCCGCATGATCCATCACGACTAAAAAACCACCAGGCTTAAGTGCATTAAAAATGGCTCGATTCATCTTTGCACGGTCAGTCGAAGTATTCACGATGTCGTGATAAGACAAGATCAAGGTTGCGCCATCTACGCGAGGCAACTCTGCCGGAAACAAGTCATCAAACGGGCGCGCCAGAATTTGAAAGTTTGGCTGCGGCGTCGCGGCCAGTCGAGCGTCAAGCGATGGTGCAGGCTTGGCAATTTGAGCCCAAACTTTGCCTGTGGGTCCCACTGCGACAGCCAAAACCTGCGCGGTATAGCCACCGCCTGAGGAGATATCCAAGATGCTCATGCCTGGGGCCACTTTGGCCAATTTGAGTAACTCTAGAGGCTGACGCCGCGCATCCGCCTGCCGATCACGGTCAGTACGCAAGGGGCTCGCTAAAATGGCCGCCTCGGATGCAGAAACTTGCGCATACGCCTCGAGACTGAACGCACAACCCACCAGCAGACAGGTCGCGACTGAACGAAGAAGTGATTGAATAAACATAACAAGCCTCATATTTTTTGGTTTCTGAATTAATTAAACCACGGCTTGGGCGTAAGCGACTCACTAAAAGGCAATCGTTTGTGCCGTAAACTCGTTCAATACAAAGCCTAGGGCTCAACAAAGCCTCCTTAAATACTGGTCTGGCAAACACCTTATGCATCACATTCTTGCGCCCTCGGGCAAACTTCGCGTCGGCGTCTACACGGGCAGCCCTCAATCCCTCATGTTAGGTGCAACCTCACAAGAACATTACGGCATGGGCTATGAACTCGGACGTGCGTTCGCACGCTATATCGATCGGCCTTTTGAACCAATAATCTTTGAAAAAAATGGCGACGTCTTAGCGGCCGCAAAGCTTGGTGAAATCGATCTTGCACTGGTCAACGCCACCCCAGCGCGCGCTCAGTATCTGGATTTTGCTCAAGCAGTTCTTTTTTCTGCGCAAAGCTATTTGATCGGCACGCACTGCGCAGCGCAAAAAATTGCAGATCTTGACCGGGCTGGCGTGGTGATTGGCGTCTCAAGTGGCAGCACCTCTGAAACCGTCTTGCCCACAATTTTGAAATTGGCAAAGGTCGTTGCAATCAATAGTCTTGCTGAGGTCACGCAACAACTCAAGCAAGCAAAGATTGATGCCTTCGGCACCAACAAAGGGATTTTGTTTGAGCTTGCAAAGCAGGTTCCCGGTTCAATTGTCTTAGATGGCGCCTGGGGTTTTGAACGAATCGCCTTAGGCATTCCCAAAGGCCGTTCAGCTGGCTTACCCTTGTTGCAACGCTTTTCAACAGACATGCAAGAAAATGGGTTGTTGAAAGAAGTCGTGCAAAGAGCGGGCGCCCAAGGTGTCAGCTTGACTGAGACGTGAGCCGAAGCGATTCAGCCAGCAAAATACAAGAACACTAAAAATTTAAACGAGACTTCACCTCTTATGATCCTTAAAAAAAATTTACCTCGCCTGAGCAGCCTATTGGCTACGCTTCTGTTTTCAACAATGAGCATTATTGCGACGGCTCAAACTTATCCAACGAAACCCATTACCGTCGTCGTGCCTTATGGTCCTGGCACAGGCAATGACATCATCGCCCGCATCATTGCCCAGAAAGTTAGCGAAACCTCAGGTCAACCAATGGTGATCGATAATCGTGCAGGTGCCAACGGGAACATCGGTGCCGATTATGTGGCGCGCGCTCAACCGGATGGCTATACGGTATTAATTGCTAGCACCAGCAGTGTCGTCAATCAGTTCGTCACAAAAGACTCTCGTCTTGATATTGCAAAGGACTTTACTCCGGTAGGATTGATTGGATCTTTACGTAACGTATTAATGGCGAACCAAGCATTACCGGCAAACTCAATGAAAGAGCTAATCGCGCTCGCCAAAGAAAAACCAGGCCAATTGAATTTTGCTTCAGGCAGCGCCGCGACGCATTTTGTTGGAATGATTTTAAAGTTTGTCGCCAAGATCGACTTTACGATTATCGACTACAAACTGACCACTACCGGGATGACAGACGTGGCGAGTGGGCGTGTCGAACTACTCTGGACCACAACCGCCTCGGCTTTGTCCTTAGTCGATACCGGTAAAGTCAAACTGTTGGGCGTGACGGGTCCTAAGCGCTCGACGGTCGTGCCCACAATTCCTACAATGATTGAATCAGGCTATCCCGAACTCGATATCAGCATTGATTTCTTCTTTTTGGCGCCAGCTGGTACGCCTGCCCCGGTTGTGGCCAAACTCAATCGAGAGATTGTGACCGCCCTGAATACTAAAGAGGTGAAAGAAAAACTGGCCTCTGCAGGTGTTGAGGCAAATGGTGGCTCGCCAGAGGCGCTTGCCCAATATATTCAAGCTGACATGGCTCGCTGGGCGCGCCTAGTCAAAGAAACTCATTACAAGGTGCAATAACCGAGCGCCGGCCAGCGTCATTGTCATTTACCCTGCTTTCTGAGCCCAAGCTTAATGACAAGTCCGACTACTAAGCAGGCACCCACGATCTGTATCAGTGCGATTTTTTGATCCAGAATAAACCAACCCAGAATCAGCGCAAAGATTGGCTCGATACTCATGATCGATGAGTTTCCCACGACGCCGAGTCGCGGCAAAACAATAAACATCACCGTAAACCCAGTGCCATAAAAAATCGTGAGTAAGGCCAGGCCCCACCAGCCTGCCACCGCATTCGGCCAATGCAATTCGCCCAGCACTTGCGAAAAAATGAGTGTCAACAGACCAACCATCCACATCGTGGTAGCGGTACGTACACGGCCATCTAGATCCGCTGCCTCGTTTTGCGTCAGCGCAAGTGTCAGGCCAAAGGTAGCCGCCGCGGTTAAGGCGAAGGCAACGCCCACCCCAATCATGCCCCAGTGGGCCTTTGCACCCAAGCCAGACGCCGCACCGAATACATCCAAGGCGAGCGCCAAACCCACCAACATGATCGGCATGGCGCGCAATACTTGTGGCTCAGGGCGCTGGCCATAAATGACACGACACCAAAACGCAGTCCAGAGTGGATAGGTATTAAACGCCAACAAGGCCAAAGAAACCGGCAAGAGCGCAACCGACGAATAAATACTCAAACTTTGAATCGTGACCAGCAACCCAATTGCAGGTAATACCTTTTTATGTCGTGCCGTCAACCGAATAGGTACGCGCTGAAAATAAACAATTAAGGTCACCACCACTGCAGTGACTAGGCTACGCACCAAGACGGCAGCCGTCACATTTAAGCCATGATCAAACGCGATACGTGCGACGACATGATTGGCCCCCATGATCAGTCCGATGAACAAGAGCGTTGCAAAGGCGGCACCCGAAATTGCGTTTGTTTTGCTAGTCACGGTCACTAAGTATCCTGGAAAGGCGCCCCTGAACGTGAAACACGCGCAGCGGCTCGTTACGCATAGAGTAGATCAAAACGATCTTCTTGGTGGCGCAAGGAAAAGTATGCCACTATTTTTATATTTGCCTTAAGATATGACGAATTAGAGGCACTGGCCACGCATAAAAGACCACGCCCCAAAATAAAAAATTTCGGAGACCCTGGATGACGATCAAAACCGTTGCATTAATTGGTGCCGGCAATATGGGTTCGCGTATGGCGCGCTGCATTAAGCGGGCGGGCTTCGATTTAACGGTCTGCGATCAAAATCAAAGCGTACTGGATAGCTTTAGCCGAGACGGCATGACCGTCACCCAACACCCGCGTGACTGCGCCACCGCAGATGCCATCATCATTCTGGTGGCAAATGATGAACAAATCCTCTCAGTTAGCGTTGGGCCAACAGGCTTTATCAACGCAATCCCGTCGCAACATCAGCCCTTAATCTGCATGATGAGCACCACCTTACCTGCCACCTTGAAACAACTAGCGCAGCAGATCAAAAATACGCAGGCGCATTTAATTGACGCCCCTGTCAGCGGCGGGTTAGTCAAGGCAGAGCAAGGTACCTTGACCATTATGATGAGCGGAGACGATCGCGATCTAGACAAAGCACAGCCGCTGATGAAGGCAATGGGCACCG
>CAIYCP010000485.1 GCA_903924715.1 uncultured beta proteobacterium | reverse complement strand
GGTGCCAAACGCGTCATCGTCGCAGCCCCCGTCAAAGTTGGCAACGTTTTAAACGTGGTGGTGGGCGTTAATCATCACTTGTATGATCCGGCGCAACATTCCATCGTGACGGCAGCGTCGTGTACCACTAACTGCTTGGCGCCGGTCGTCAAAGTGATCCACGAAGCGATTGGGATTCGGCATGGGCAGATCACGACGATTCATGATCCAACCAACACAAATTTGATGGTTGATGCACCCCATAAAGATTTACGTCGTGCGCGCAGTGCGATGCTAAGCCTAGCCCCGACCACCACGGGTAGCGCAACGGCCATCGCACTGATCTATCCAGAGCTCAAAGGTAAGCTGAACGGTCATGCCGTGCGCGCGCCTGTGTTGAATGCTTCATTAACCGACTGCGTGTTCGAATTAAAACGAGAAACGACAGCGCAAGAAGTCAATGCTTTGTTCGAAGAGGCTGCTAGAGGTGAACTAGCGGGTATCTTGGGTTATGAGACGCGTCCGTTAGTGAGTGCCGATTACGCGCGTGACACACGCAGCTCGATCGTTGATGCCTTATCGACGCTGGTGACTGCGGGCACGATGCTTAAAGTCTATGCCTGGTATGACAATGAAATGGGTTATGCCTGCCGAATGGTCGATTTGGCCTGTTATATGCAAGAAAAAGGGATTTGATTTTTCATGAGCCAAGCAATCTCTAATGCGGCTCGTCACTATGGCATTGTCACGGCAGCGTATTGGGGCTTCACGCTGACCGATGGTGCTTTGCGCATGTTGGTATTGCTGCATTTTTATCGCCTGGGTTATTCGCCCTTCACCTTGGCTTTTTTGTTTTTGCTGTATGAAGCAGCAGGAATCCTGGCCAATTTGATTGGTGGTTGGTTGGCGACGCGGTTTGGCATCACGCGTATGCTGATGATCGGCTTGTCGACTCAAATTCTGGGTTTTTTGTTGCTGTCGTTTCTGTCGCCCGACTGGACCGCGGCGATGTCTGTGGCTTGGGTCGTTTGTGCGCAAGGGGTATGCGGTGTCGCAAAAGACTTAACAAAAACTGCCAGTAAATCTGCCATCAAAATTACGGCAAGTCAGGCGAGTGGGCAGTTGTTCAAATGGGTGGCCTGGTTCACGGGCAGTAAAAACGCCATGAAAGGGATTGGCTTTTTTATTGGTGGGCTGTTGTTGGATTTGTTGGGGTTTAGAGGCGCTTTGTGGGCGATGGCTAGCTTACTTGCAACGATCTTTGTTGCGGTTGTGCTCAGCTTGCCGCCCATGATGGGTAAAAGCAAGGCCTCTAAATCAGTGAAAGAACTGTTTGCTAAAAGTCGTGCCATTAATCTTTTAGCAGTCGCGCGTGTCGCCTTGTTTGGCGCGCGTGATGTCTGGTTCGTGGTGGGGGTCCCAGTATTTTTATACGCCTCCGGTTGGACCTTCACCATGGTTGGTGGATTTTTGGCATCATGGACTATTGGTTACGGGTTTGTTCAAGCGATGGCGCCCTCGTTGGTGCGCCGCAGTGTCGATGGCTTAACGACAGAGGTGCCTGCTGCTAGGCTCTGGTCTTTGCTTTTGGCCTTGGTGCCTCTTGCGCTTGTGTTGGCGGTGTGGTGTCAGGTGCCGCATCTCGAGTGGGTGGTCGTGGCCGGGCTAGGCGTCTTTGGTTTTGCTTTTGCGGTGAACTCATCCGTGCACTCTTATTTGATCTTGGCGTATGCGGGCTCTGAAAAAGCCGCTGAAGACGTTGGTTTTTATTATGCGGCGAACGCGTTTGGACGTTTGATTGGGACCTTGCTTTCTGGTCTGTTATATCAGTGGGGCGGTTTGCTGTATGCCCTACTTGGGTCTGGTGTGATGTTGATACTATGCTGGTTCATTACACTTTCACTTCCCACGGTGCGTGCGGGTTCCAAATTATGAATCTTTTTGAGCGATTTTTAACGCTGTGGGTGTTTCTTTGCATCGTGGTGGGGATCGCGCTTGGGCAGTTTGCGCCCACGGTATTTCAGGTCTTGGGCAGCTTCGAAATTGCGCAAGTCAATGTGCCGGTGGGGCTGTTGATCTGGGTAATGATCATTCCGATGTTGGTCAAGATTGACTTTTCAACCTTGCACGAAGTGCGCAATCACATGCGTGGGATTGGTGTCACGCTGTTTGTGAATTGGTTGGTCAAGCCCTTTTCGATGGCGTTACTCGCGTGGCTGTTTATTCGTCATTTGTTTGCTGACTTACTGCCGGCGGATCAGTTAGACAGTTATATCGCGGGGTTGATCTTGCTGGCTGCGGCACCTTGTACCGCAATGGTCTTTGTCTGGAGTCGCTTAACCGGCGGCGATGCTCTGTTTACGTTATCGCAAGTGGCGCTCAACGATGGCATCATGCTAGTGGCGTTCGCGCCGCTTGTCGCGTTGTTACTGGGGCTCTCTGCGATCACCGTGCCCTGGGAGACGTTGCTGGCCTCGGTGATTTTATATATCGTGGTGCCGCTCGTGTTGGCGCAACTATGGCGCAAACGTTTATTGCAACAAGGTGTTCAGGCGTTTGATGCGGCAATGCAAATGATTGGCCCCTGGTCAATGGCGGCCTTGTTATTGATGCTCGTGCTGCTGTTTGCCTTTCAGGGCGACGCCATGCTTAAGCAACCTTTAGTGATTGCCTTGCTGGCAGTCCCGATTTTTTTACAAGTCGTGTTGAACTCGGCACTTGCGTATTGGCTCAACAAAAAATTGGGCGAAAAACACAGCGTCGCGTGTCCTTCAGCGTTGATTGGCGCGTCGAATTTTTTTGAACTGGCCGTGGCTGCTGCGATTAGCCTCTTTGGATTTCAGTCTGGGGCGGCGCTGGCAACCGTGGTTGGCGTGTTAATTGAAGTGCCGTTGATGTTGCTGGTGGTTAAGGTCGTGAATCAGTCTAAAGGCTGGTATGAAAAAAATTAGGCGACGCGTTGGTGTTTGGCTCGAGGTGCTTGGATTGAGTATCATGCTTCTTAAGCAAGACTTTGCATAACAACTCTAAGGAGCACCCCATGAAAATCCAAATGAACCTACAACGAGGCCTGCTAAGCGTGGTCTTGGGCTTTGCGATTGCGTTGGCGAGCCAGGCTGCTGAAATCCATGTGATTACCTCAGGCGCGTTTGCGACTGCCTTTGAAGAACTTGCGCCTTTGTACGAAAAACAATCGAGTCATACGGTCAAGATTTCTTATGGGTCATCGATGGGCGCGGCACCCGACGCGATCCCAGCGCGTTTGAGTCGTAATGAAAAATTCGATATTTTGATTTTGGCGGGCCCTGCGTTAGACGGGTTTATTAAAAAAGGTGCTGTTGCGGATGGCACGCGCGTTGATTTAGCTAATTCGACGATCGGAGCGGTAGTTAAAAAAGGCGCGCCTAAGCCTGACATCAGCACTGTTGCAGCGCTTAAGACTGCGTTGCTGCAGGCTAAGTCGATTGCTTATTCTGCCAGTGCCAGTGGTACCTACTTGTCGACTGAACTCTTTGTCAAGCTCGGGGTGGCTGAGCAACTCAAAGACACAGCAAAAAAGATTTATAGTGAACGTGTGGGCTCGGTGGTGGCACGTGGTGACGCTGAGTTGGGTTTTCAACAAGTGAGCGAATTGTTATCGATTCCTGGCCTTGACTATCTGGGTGAGATTCCTGCCGAAGTGCAGCAGACTGTTCCGTTTTCGGCGGGGATTACCACCACCACCCAACAGATCAAGGCTGCAAAAGAGTTGATTGAATTTTTGGCTTCAGAGAAAGCTGCGCCAATCATCAAAAAAACCGGAATGAATCCAATCGTTTCGAAAATGCCTTGGTAATACGCGCGTATTATTTTTTGCGACCTGCCATGATCACAGTAGCGGCCAGGATATTGAGCAGTGCAGCCAAACCGAGCGGTAGCTGATAACTACCGCTTACGTCGTGCAAGACGCCAAAAAATGCGGGGCCCATGGCTGACATAATCTGGATCAGCATGGCGGCAATGCCAAAGACTGCACCAAATGAGACCGCACCAAACTCTCGGCGCACGATCACTGGGGGCAGGGTGGTGGTATTGCCTGCGGTCATGCCGTAAGACAGTACGCCAACCACAAGCGCCCAGGCTTGATCCGCAAAAATACAGGCAACCGCTAAGCCAACAGTGGCTTGTAGCAAGACGCCGCACGCGATCACTCTTACATCCATGCGATCAGAAAACCGTGCAAGTAAGAGTCTGCCGCCAAATGAAAGTACAGCGGCGCTTGTAACGCATATTGCGGTGGCTGCTTGGCCGATTGCGGGCAACAGCAACGATACTTGATGCGTCAAAAATCCAATTTGTACCATCAGTGCGAGACCAAAGGCCAACATCACTGTTCGTAGGGCTTTCGTTTGCAAGGCTTCAGTGCGTGTCCATACGCGTGCTGTGGCTGTTTGTTGCGCGTGTGTGGTGAGGTCGCCGTCTGGTTGTAGGCCCATATCTTGAGGGCGATGGCGCATGATAAAAAAACTGATCGGCCAAACAGTGGTCAAGAGAATGATGGCCACCATCAGCATGGCAAACCCAAAGCCCAGCGATTCAATGAGCGTGAGCAAGAGGGGTACGCCAACGATGCCGCCAATACTGGCGCCTAACATGGCTGTTGAAACGGCGCGCCCTTGGTGCTTGTCAAACCAGGGTGCAAGTGTGGCGGTGATTGAAGTCGTGGATAGACACGACCAGCCTAAACCGATACACGCAAAGGCTGGGTACACGTGCCAAAGTTGAGTGACCTGTCCCAGACAAGCCAACCCGATCGCCATCACGGCGGCGCCGGTCGCCATGACGGGGCGCGGTCCATATTTTGCAATAGTGCTGCCCACAAAGCTCAGCACGCTGGCATTGACTAAAAAGGACAAGGTCAGGGCTGAAGAAATCACCCCGATTGACCATTGATGATCGTGGCTGAGCGCGCTGAGATAAACGCTTGGCCCATATAGCGCAAAGGACCAGGCTACAACGGCGACGACCAAGCATCCGGCCACCATCCACCAACCATGAAACATTTTTGCTTTCATCGTGGGTGAGTCAGGTGCGACTGCCCGAACCAGACTGCGCTGACTTTATCCTTCAAGCTGACAGGCTTGAAATGCAGGCAAGGTTTCACACCGGGCTGACAGCGCGACCAGGTTTGGAAACTGACTGGCAACGGCAATTTGAGGCATGCTTCTGTGCATAAAGAACCAGCCTACCGCAACGGTAATGTCAGCAAGATTTGCCTGTGCGCCGCCCACAAACGTGCCTTTTGCTGCTAAGGCCTCGAGCATGGTGAGACTCGCAGTGATTTGTTCAGCTAGGCCATCGAGTACCGGTTGATGCACTTTTTCTGCAGGACGGCGTCTGGGTTCGTAGATGTATTGAATTGCTTTATCTAAGCCGCTACACATGATGGCGCAGTGTTGCAGCACATGGCGACGTGAGGCGCCCGTGGTTGGCAGCAGTTTTTGACCGGGCGTCATGTCAAGGATGGCGTCGATGATTGCGGCGCTTTCCATCAGATTTTCGCCATTATCGAGCATGACGGCGGGCACGCGCGCGATCGGGTTGTAGCCCTTGATCGCAGCTAAATCGGTGGCCGTGGATAAGCCTTTATGTTCAAAAGGTGTGCCAAGCGTATGTAGAACAATGCCTACGCGACGAACAAACGGGGAGGCGTAACGTCCAACTAGAATCATAGGTATCTCCGGCCAATCAGGTTTTAGAATATATAAACGCTTGAGTATCGCTCAAAATCTAGGCCTGACCAAGAGAAAGTCGAGGCATTGCGGTGCACGCCCAGCGTTCTTAAGCTAGATTATGGTGGGTTTCGTTGCGTATACTCAGTTTGTGACGAAATAACGAATTTTTGTTTCTTGATCCTTTGAACAACTTTTGCGGGAACTCACCGTGGCGACTCCAATTAATTCTTTAACTTCTGATTTTGCTGTTGCGCCTCAACTGAGCCCCGATGATATGGCGGCAGTTGCTGCGGCGGGCTTTAAGAGCGTGATCATTAACCGACCTGATTTTGAAGACGGTCCGAACCAGCCGACCTCTGCGGCAGTCTCTGAAGCCGCCCGAGCCGCTGGCTTACGCGTGGCCTATCAGCCTGTGGTTAGCGGCCAAATGACGTCTGATGATGTGACCCACTTCGCTGAGTTGCTGCAAACGCTTCCGGCCCCAGTGTTGGCGTATTGCCGTTCAGGCACCCGCTGTACGGTGTTGTATCGGGCAGCGACGGGTAACTCTTGATCTAAGGGGCTTGCCCCCACCCTGTCTGACAAACACTTGATCCAAATCAAAATTGTGTAAAGACTGATTCGAGCAAACCGCGCCAACGGGGCTAGGATGAGTGCTCGAACCACTGTTATGGAGCCTACATCATGTTCAATAAAATTCTGATTCCTACCGACGGCTCGGCTTTATCGGCCCAATCCGCGAATGCAGGTATTACGTTTGCGCGCTCAACCGGGGCTGAGATTGTTGCCTTGTATGTCACGCAGCCCTTTGCAGCCACGATGGGCTTTGACGGCATGTCGGCGGCGTACGCCACCACCGACCAAGATTACGAAAAAGCCAATGCTGAGCATGCGCAAAAGCATCTCAAAGCCGTGGTTGATCGGGCTGAAACAGCGGGGGTAAAAGCCAGCGCGCACGCCGTATCAAACTTTAATATTGCGGACGGCGTTGTGCAGGCTGCGATTGATTACCACTGTGACTTGATTTTCATCGGTAGTCATGGCCGCAGCGGCTTTTCACGGTTGTTGCTAGGCAGTGTGACGACCAAGGTGCTGGCCCTGACCCATACGCCCGTCTTGGTGTATCGGGTAAAAGACGAAGCCAAGAAATAGGCTGCCTGGCTGGGGTATACCCACAAAGCTAGCAGGGTAAATGTGCAGTTTCAAGCGTGTCTCTTATTTAGTAGCTTATGATAAGCGACACGCTGGGATTAGTTGTGGCAGCCCTCGCTGCCCGTGATGCCCTAGGAGAGCGCAGATGACGATCAAAGTCGGCGATCGGGTACCCGATGCCACCCTCACAGAGTTTATTGAAACCGAAACAGCTGGTTGCACCCTGGGCCCAAACGCCTTTCAGGTTGCTGACCTGGTTAAGGGCAAAAAGATTTTAATGTTCGCCTTGCCCGGCGCTTTTACACCCACCTGCTCAGCCAAGCATGTTCCAGGCTATGTTGAACACATTGCTGCAATCAAAGCCAAAGGCGTTGACGAAGTTTGGTGCGTTGCTGTCAATGACGCGTTCGTGATGGGTGCTTGGGGCCGTGAGCAAAAAGTTAGCGGCAAAGTTCGCATGTTGGCCGACGGCTCAGCAATCTGGACCAAGGCCTTAGGTCTTGAATTAGATCTGACAGCACGCGGTATGGGCGTGCGCTCAAACCGTTACGCAGCCTACATCGTAGACGGCGTAGTCAAGGTGCTTCATAACGAAGGTCCTGGCAAGTTTGAAGTCAGCGATGCTGCCTCGATGTTGAAAGCAATCTAAGCATTGCACGCTGCAGACGTTGCAGCGAAGGCTTGTGTAAGCAAGCCTTGTTTTGATTCTCATCCCGTCGCATGGTTGCGTAAGCAGCTTGTGACGGGATGTTTTATTTTGCGAACATGATTTCTACTTTTAGTGCTTTTCACGCGTTATTTTTATCGACTCTGCTGATGCAAATCGGTACAGGGTTATTTAATAACTATATGGGCCTTCGGCTCTCTGCCGACTCGGTCAGTGAAATCTGGATCGGCACCTTGTTGTCGGCGTATTACCTAGGGTTGGTGTTTGGCGCACGCATGGGTCACCACCTGATTATTCGCGTCGGGCATGTGCGCGCTTGCGCAACTGCTGCGGCGCTTGCGATTTGCCTGGTGCTGTTGCAAACACTCATTGATGAAAAGTTTGTTTGGTTGTTGCTGCGGTTTTGTGCGGGAATGGCCATGGTGGTGCAGTTTATTGTGATCGAAAGCTGGCTCAATGAGCAGGCTGAAAATAAACACCGCGGACGCGTGATGTCAGTCTATTTGCTGATGTCGGGTATTGGCACCGCACTGGGACAGCTGTCGATCACAATGTATCCAACACTAGACTTACGCCCATTAATTTTTGTGGCAATGTGTCAAGCACTCGCGCTGCTGCCCATTGTGCTCACGACCCGCACCCTGCCAGCGCCGCAAAGCCCAGCTCCGATTGATTTGGCCTATTTTTTTAAGCAAGTCCCTCAGTGTTTGCTCACCATTTTATTGGCCGGTAATATTTGCGCGGCGTTTTATGGCTTAGCGGCTGTTTATGCGGTGAAGCAAAATCTTTCGACGGGTCAGGTTGCTGTCTTTACTGCGACCACCGTGGTTGCAGGGCTGCTATCGCAATGGCCGATGGGGTGGCTGTCTGATCGCGTCAATCGCGGTAATCTGGTGCGCGTTAATGCACTGCTCTTGGTTGGCATAAGTGTGATGCTGTGGGGTTGGGTGGACTGGCCTTACTGGATGATGCTCTTGCTAGCGGCCGGTATGGGTTCGTTACAGTTCACCCTGTACGGTTTAGCCTCGGGGCTGGGCAATGATCGCATCGACCCCGAGCGTCGTGTCGGATTGACTGCGATGATGTTGATGGCTTATGGCGGTGGTGCTTGTCTTGGCCCAACACTAGCAGGAACAATGATGCGCTTAGGCGGATCGCACATGCTGTACGTGTTTAGTTCAGCGTGTGCCTTACTACTATTTGTCACGATGCGCTCTGCTAAAAAATAACCAGAGATTTTCCTTTGATTGAGCGCTGCTTAATCTAGGCGCATTACCCGTACGGCATTTTTGTAGGCGACCAGTTCAATTGAGGCGGGTTGCAAGCGCGCTAATAAGCCTTGTCTGATTTCAGCGATATTCTTTTCGAAATTGACGTTGGGGTTAAAGGTGTCTGTTCCCACCATAAAGCGCGTCGGTAACGCATCAATCAGTTTTAGCCACTCTTCTTTAGCAAAGTCTTCACCGTAAATAACACGCTGACGAATCCGCTCGTTATCGATATTGGGATAGTGTGAACGAGAGCGTGCTGACATCTCACAATATAAGTTTAGATATTGATTAAATAGGGTTCGGATCAACTCGACGTTGGCCGTTAGCAGGCAGTGCGACAAAATGATTGAAACGTCTTTGTATTGCGCAGCGAGAGATTTAATCTGCTCGATCGAATCTGCATCATCTTCAGAGTGAATTTGCACAAACCCGCGATGCTTGGCAGCGATTTTGAACATAGCCTCGATCGGCGCTGAATCAATTTTGACTTTGCGCCGAAAATTTACATTCGGGTTGCTGGTTTGGTTGTTCAGAATCAATTCGCCGAAGCCTTTGATGCGTCCGGCTGTAAAAAGCTGCTCGGATTTTTGTAATAAACCCGTGTAAGTGTCTAAGCTAGCATCGGTTAAGCCGCCTGCACCGTGTTGCGCATAGATGCTCGACAACTCCACTTGTCCGGCAGTTGCCACGTATTTTTTACCCAATAACTGCGCGTAAGGTTCGGTATCCCAAGGTCCGAAGGGGGCGCCTACCGCGCCAGACCAGCCCACATTTTGCTCTTCCATCTGTTGCTTGAGCTGCTCGGGCGTCACCCAACGCTGTACGTGGCGATGCACGTCAGCAAGCGGTACGGTTTGAGCGAGAGCTTTCGAGGTCTCTTGGGGTTGGCCAAACGCTGAGCTTAGTAGTAAGCCGATTGAAAGTCCCGAGAATATGATTTGCTTGAGGGTCGTACGAAACATGGCTATGGCGCTCTCAGTAAATTGTCCAATAATTGAGACGTTGGTGTTTCTGGTTTAGTGGTGACATGTACGGTCGCTTTCTGTCGAACTTCTAACAAAACCGGATCTTTGGTGTTGCTCGATAGCGGTAAAAGCGCTGCCCAGACGGCGACCTCATTTGGGTTGACCCGGTACGCTTTGACCAGATAGTTCAGCGCTTGTTCTTTTCTGTTAGCGGCCAACAAGAACTGCCCGTAGTGCAACAGCAGGTCGGGCTGCTCTGGAAATTTAACCAAGCCTTTGTGATAGACCTGTTCGGCCCTATCGGGTTTGCCGCGTTGAATAAAGAAACTTGCGACCTCATCGTAGATAATCGGCCAAGTCGGGTTGTAAGCAATAGTAGAAATATAGGCGGTCTCAGCCTCGTCGGGTTTTCCCAGTCCGATTAAGGCATGGCCAATATTCGTGTAAGGCTGCCAGCGTTCGGGCCAAAAGACCTTGGCCTTGAGCGCGAACTCGAGCGCCTTGTCATATTGTTTTTGCTCGTTAAATAAATAGGCCTGCGTGGTCATTGCAGGAACAAATTTTGGATCGGCTAGAAAAATACGATCAAGATCTTGTTGAGCCAATTCGAATTTCTTTCGGGCAATATAAATCTGAGCTCGACCGACTAAGGCGTAATTGTCATCGTAGAGATCTTGGTTTCTTAACGCTTCGTCAATGAGCCGCATCGCACTGTCTATATCTTTGTTCCAGCGGTAATACGAAGCGGCGACGGCTGGATCTAATTTCTCGATTAACTTAAGCGCGATTTCTTTGATGACATCGGGGATGTTTGAGGTGCTCGCGAAATCCACCAGCAGAGTATTTTGAGGTAAGGCGCGAATTCGTACTTGATAAATGGTGCGGTCATTCTCTTTATAAAAAGTAATTTCACCTGAAATCTTTTCTTTCTTGACCCCAAATAAATTTTGTACCAACTGCTGCACGATACGCAGATCGATTCCGTGCAAAGCTTGCAAATTGGCAAGTTGATCACCGGGTTGTTTAACCCCAATATTTTTTTATCTTTGGTACTGGTAGAAAGTGCATTGATGCGTGCAACCTCATCCAGAATACGCGTCGTGGTGATTTCAGGGCTAAAGCCCTGGTCTGAGAAGACGGAAGGAACAATTAAGGGTTCAAAGATTACTTCTGACGTGGTGATCGACATAAAAATGGTCAGACCGGGTTATAGCGGCCGTACAAAAGGCAAAGAGCGCGATTGAGCCACTTTTAACAAGTTCAAAACTGGTGAGCAGCTTTGTTGAGGCCGGTAAAAATTGCGAAATTTTCTCTTTGAGGGGATCCGACATGTCGTGCCCTTTTTTTGTGAAGATAAAGCATATCACTTAATGTTTTATAGAGATGAGGTGCCAGGCGGAGTCTGTTAGGGCTAATACGGTAATAAGCCGATGAAAACTCGGCTTATTCGGGTGAATAACTGTGGGGGTTTAGAGGGAAACTGACTGTTTAGGTATTGACTCGATTTTCCTAGGGTCAGTCAAATGTTGACTTGGCCTATCACTACTTAGGGCATGTAAATGAGTATCGTCATACTTAATTGGACCGGTGGTGAAAGCGGTCAATTCGCGGACCATAGTGACCGTTTAAAAACTGTATTTCAAGCAGAAGGCAAAACCGTTCGTATCATAGACTTAGGAGATCAGTTTTTGCCCGAGTTGGTAGAAGAGCATAAAACAAATGGCGTAGAGTTTGCTTTTACTTGGGATGGTTTCGGCTCGCGCTTGAAGTCTGACGGCAGCCTAATGTCATCAGTTTGGGATGATCTTCAAATACCGTTGTTGTGTTATCACCGGGATCATCCCTCTCTTAATCTCGAAAATCATATTACGCTTTCGTCTTGGGTCGGGCATATTTACGCGGCACAATCCTATGCCAACTTTGCAAATAAGTATTTTCCGCGCAAAGGACAGGCTCTTTTTCTTGAGTTTCCTATTATTTTTCAAAAAAATAAAATCGATAAATTTTCTGGAGATTATTTTGTTTTACTGCGAGATTTGGAAGACAACGTAAAGACGTATGAATCTTGGAGCGGTGTGCCGCAGCGCAATCTCGTTGAGTTTTTGGGAAATGCGGACGAAGAAATTTCTGCAGAATTTGTACGTGGAAACCGTAAGAATTTACACGATACGATTGATGAGTTGTTAACGCCTAGTGTCTTGGAAAAAATCCAGCAGGACTTCGTTGCCGAACAAGAAATTAGTGTTCGCTTTATTGCCCATAACTTGCTGCACAAAATTTATCGCAATATGGTTTCTGAGTATCTCGTATTAGAGTTGGCAGACATGCCGCTAAAAGTTTACGGTTATGGATGGGATCGTTTCAAGGCGATGAATAATCCAAAACATGAATTTTTAGATGTTGGTCCAGTTACTCATAGCTCGGCGCCGTTCTCTTCTAATTACGGAATTCTAGATGTTGCCGATGTGAATGATATGTTGAGCGATCATGTCCAACGCGCAGCGTCTCAAAGCTCGGCGTTTCTTATGGGTACCAGCTGGCCGCATCACGCCTCTCTAGGCAGCGACGTGAGTGATCTGTTTTTTGATGGAGCTCCAGGCAATCTGTACAGCAAAGCTGAATGGGTCATGAAATCGCCTGTGCTATATCGTGAAAAATGCCAATATTTTACGGAACTGCATTGCGCGAATTTTCCGGTTTCGAAGTATTTAAATCAACTCGGGGCGCTGGCGGATTCTGTACGAGGTCGTTAGAGCACAGCTGTGGCAGCACTGAATTGAAAAAGTGTGTCAACGCGATGATGAAATGAATAATTGATTGGACATTGAGCTAGCGAATAAATGGAAAATACACAAATGCACTGCCAAATATGTGACGGACGCGTTGAATTGCTTGATGTCGTAGACTTTAATAAAAGCTGTGAAGAGAATCGAGGCAAGTTTTTGCCTTTATCTGGGATTCCGATCTTCTATTCGCATTGCACGAGCTGTAAATTT
>CAIYCP010000484.1 GCA_903924715.1 uncultured beta proteobacterium | reverse complement strand
TCTCATCGACCGCATCATAAATAATATTGTAGTAACGCAGATCAACGCCATTTGATTCAGCCAGCTTTTTCGTACTTGCATCAGCACGCACGTTAAAGCCAATGATCACTGCACCCGAAGCAATTGCCAGGTTAACGTCACTTTCTGAGATACCACCAACGGCGGCATGAACCACTTGCACACGAATTTCGTCAGTAGACAGTTTGACCAACGAGTTAACAAGCGCTTCTTGCGAACCTTGCACATCGGTCTTAACGATAAGTGACAGGTTCTGCGAACCTTCAGTGGCATTTTCAAACATCGACTCAAGCTTGGCGGCTTGCTGACGTGCCAATTTGACGTCACGGAACTTACCTTGACGAAAGAGCGCAATTTCACGTGCACGTCGCTCGTCGGCCAGGGACATGAGTTCGTCGCCGGCAACGGGCACTTCAGTTAAACCTTGAATCTCAACAGGCATCGAAGGACCTGCTGATTGAATTGGCTTGCCGTTTTCGTCGAGCATGGCGCGCACGCGACCATAACTAGAGCCAGCCAATACAACGTCACCGCGTTTGAGCGTGCCACTTTGAACCAAGATCGTTGCAACTGGACCACGGCCTTTATCTAAGCGAGCCTCAATCACGAGACCTTTAGCAGGCGCGTCCACAGCAGCTTTTAATTCAAGAACTTCAGCTTGCAACAGCACATTTTCTAACAAATCATCAATGCCTTGACCCGTTTTGGCAGACACCGAAATAAACGGTACATCTCCACCGTACTCTTCGGGCACAACCTGTTCAACCACCAGTTCTTGCTTGACACGTTCAGGGTTCGCTTCTGGCTTGTCGATCTTATTGACCGCAACGACCAGCGGCACACCGGCAGCTTTGGCGTGATGAATCGCCTCTTTTGTTTGAGGCATCACACCGTCATCGGCCGCAACCACCAAAATCACAATATCGGTTGCCTTGGCGCCGCGCGCACGCATCGCCGTAAAGGCCTCGTGGCCTGGAGTATCCAAGAAGGTCACCATGCCGCGTTCGGTTTGCACGTGGTAGGCACCAATGTGCTGAGTAATCCCACCCGCTTCACCAGAAGCCACTTTTGCGCGACGAATAAAGTCTAGCAACGAAGTTTTTCCGTGGTCAACGTGACCCATCACGGTCACCACCGGAGCGCGAGGCAACAAGACAACGTCTGTATGAGGCGCGTCTTCATCCAAGAATGCTTCGGGATCATCGAGTTTGGCCGCAATCGCGGTATGACCAAGTTCTTGCACCACAATCATGGCGGTTTCTTGATCAAGCACTTGGTTAATAGTGACCATCTGACCGAGTTGCATCAAATGTTTGATGACCTCACCTGCCTTGACGGACATCTTGTGTGCAAGATCCGCCACGCTAATGGTTTCGGGCACATGAATTTCACGTGCGATAAATTCAACGGGGACTGGTTCGCGTTGCTCTTGCGTTTGGTTATTAGCGCCGCGGCCTTTTCTACCACCCGATTTACTCTTGCCACCAGCACGCCAGCCATCACGACCAGGCGCAGCAGGTGCATCACGCTTTTCAGGTGGTTTTTTACGCGAGGCATCATCCGACCAAGTCGAAGCAATTTGACCTGATTTAAGAACTTTTTTGCCGGCTGAGTCGGTACCCTCTTTTTTGGCACCCTTAGCAGGTGCGCCAGCTGGCTTATGCAACGTGCCTGACAATGCTGCGGCATCTGGCTCAGGTGGTTTCACCACTTTACGCGGCCGGTTCAGCATGTCGCGCAAAGCGGCAGCCTCTGCTTCAGAAGCACGTCGTGCTTCATCGCGTACGGCACCGTCTACACCCACATGCACCGGCGCCACTGCACGACCACGGGTAGGTTTGAAAACCTTGGGCGTGGTCGAATCAATCGCGGGCTCAGTCGCCGCACTGGCTGCACTTGCGGCCGGACTTGCGGCAGCACTTTCGTCAACCGGCGCGGGCGCCGGCTCGGGGCTTTGCGTTTCTGAGGGCAAAGTCGTCGTCAGCGGAGCAGGCCATTCTGAGGCAGGCTTGTCGATGATGGGCGCCTCAGGCGCCTTTGCAACAGCAGGAGGTGGCGAATCGTCTGGCTCAAGCTCTGAGGTACTGGAAGCAGAGGCGCTCTGATCCTGTGTGCTTGTATCGGCTTGCGCTGAAGCGCTTTCAGTCTCGGGTGCCGCGGCTTGTGCAGGTGCCACAGCCATTGGTGTATCGACACTTTGGTCGGGCGTGGCGTTTGCCAGCTGTTCAGCAGGCGTCTGGTCAATTGCAGCAACTGGGGCAGCAACAACCGGCGTTGCAGCGGGCGCTTGTGCGTCGACTTCAGGTGTGGATACATCGCCAGTGTCGGCGGCATCGCGTTTAACAAAAGTACGCTTTTTTCGAACCTCAACTTGAATCGTGCGTGAACGGCCTGCGCCATCAGCCTGACGAATCTCAGATGTTTTACGCCGTGTGAGCGTGATTTTGGTGCCTTCGGTTGCACCGTGTGAACGACGCAGCGATTCGAGCAATTTAGCCTTGTCACTGTCAGTGACGCTAGCGTCCACAGAAGTTAGGTTCACACCTGCTTCACGCAGTTGTTCTAACAACACGTTGGACGGCATTTTCAGTTCAATGGCGAACTGGGCGACTGTAATACTCGACATTAGGCTCTCTCTTACCTTTTTACCGCGTTACAACTTCAAGCGAAGACAGCGACCACATCATGACTGCTCTTCATACCAACATTCTTTTACTGCTCTTCAAACCAATGCGCGCGCGCAGCCATGATCAATTCGCTCGCTGCCGCATCATCCAAGCCAACCATCTCAACGAGTTCGTCGGTTGCAAGCTCAGCGAGCTCATCGCGGGTATTAATGCCGCCTGTAGCCAGCTTGCTCAGTAATTCGGGAGTCATGCCTTCAAGCGTGACGAGGTCTAGCGCAGTTTCAACACGCTCTTCTTGCGCAATCGCTTCGGTCAACAACGCATTACGTGCACGCGTACGCAAGGCTTGAATCGTTTCTTCGTCAAACGATTCGATTTCAAGCAGTTCTTGCATCGGGACGTAAGCAATCTCTTCGAGGCCAGTAAAGCCCTCGTCGATCAAAATATCAGCGACTTCTTCATCAACATCCAAGCGACTCATGAAAGTCGAACGCAGCTGTGAACGCTCTTGTTCTTGACGATTTTGACTTTCTTCCGGCGTCATAATGTTGATCTGCCATCCGGTCAGTTCAGAGGCCAAACGAACATTTTGCCCTTTTGAGCCAATCGCTTTCGGAAGGTTCTCTTCATCAACAACAACATCCATCGCATGGCGATCTTCGTCAACGACAATGGATTCAACGTTAGCAGGTGCCAAGGCACCGATCACGAATTCAGCTGGGTCTTCAGACCACAACACGATATCCACCTGTTCACCACCAAGCTCGTTACGCACTGCAGTGACGCGCGAGCCGCGCATACCGACGCACGTGCCGATCGGATCGATGCGTTTATCGTATGCAACTACCGCGATCTTGGCGCGTACGCCCGGATCCCGTGCCGCACCTTTGATTTCAAGCAAACCCTGCTCAATTTCGGGGACTTCATTTTCAAACAGTTGGCGAATAAAGTCGGGTGCACTGCGTGACAGGATCACCTGTTGACCACGTGCAGTGCGATCAACTTTCAGTACCCACGCACGCACACGATCGCCGACGCGCAGATTTTCTTTGGGGATCATCTCACTGCGGGGCATTCTCGCTTCGATTTTGCCGGTTTCGACGATCAAGTCGCCCTTATCCATGCGCTTAATCGAACCCGAAATAATGGTTTCGCCGCGATCTAAGAAGTCATCCAGAATCTGTTCGCGCTCGGCGTCGCGAATGCGTTGCAAGATTGCTTGCTTAGCGGCCTGGGCACCAATGCGACCAAACTCAAGGGGCTCGAGCGCTTCTTCGATGTATTCGCCGACTTCAATATCGGCAACAACCTCTTGCGCATCAGACAGCATTTCTTGTTGATCAGGTTCTTGCAGACCGGCCTCATCAGGCACCACCAACCAACGGCGATAGCCTTCGTGATCGCCCGTCGTGCGGTCAACCGATACGCGGATATCTGCGTCTTCTTTAAAGCGCTTTTTCATGGCCGAAGCCAGCGCGCCCTCAAGAGCGTCAAACACCACATCACGTGGAACGTTTTTCTCACGTGCCAATGCATCTACCAACAGAAGAATTTCGCGACTCATCGCTTTATGCCCTTGAAATCCAGAACTGGTTCTAACTTGCCACGTTCAACATCTGAAAACATGAACGTTACGCGTCGAACTTCGTCCTTTTTTGCCTCAAACTCGATACCGAAGTGCTTAACTGCTTCAACGGAATCTGCTATTTCAGTTGCCGCGTCAACGGCAACTAACGCACCCAAAAAAACTTTTTGCCCATCCACCGCCTGCCTGAGCTTGACCTCGACACGCTCACCAATGAATCTGACAAAATCAGCTTCAGTCTTTAGCGGACGATCCACGCCAGGCGAACCCACTTCAAGCCTGCGGTAGTCGATATTCTCAACTTCATACACCCGCGAGAGCTGACGTGAGACCTGCTCACAATCTTCAACACGTACACCTTCAGGCCGATCAATTGTGACGCGCAATAATCCGAGCGCAGCCCGTTCGACATCGACAAGTTCGATATCCATTGAGGCCAGAGACTGCTGCGTAAGAGTAAAGAGATCAGCCATAC
Source organism: uncultured beta proteobacterium (assembly GCA_903924715.1). Classification (GTDB taxonomy): domain Bacteria; phylum Pseudomonadota; class Gammaproteobacteria; order Burkholderiales; family Burkholderiaceae_B; genus Zwartia. The sequence continues at coordinate 3,070 of CAIYCP010000484.1, read as the reverse complement.
AATCAAAAAAAATGGGCTGCAAAACAGCCCATTAACAACATTTGCTCGGTGCTTTTGGACTGTCGCGACACGAGCCGCTGCAACCCAAAACCACCTACATTAGCCCTGCATTCTAGCATGAATTTTACAAAAATGTCTTGCTATACCAACGATTTAGGCATGATTCGCCCACCGCGTGGGCCTTAGCGGTCGCCTCGCGACGATTTTGTAAACCCAAGGCGCGACTCATGGGCTGCAGGCCCCTTGGGTTGCCAATCATCACCACGAGGTGCCGAGCGCGGCTTGCCGCTCGCATTTGGACTGCCATTGCCCGTACCCGCCTGTGAACGACCGCCCGGTTTACCCGGACCGCGACCACGCGGCGGACCATTTGGACGCGCGCCCGGTGCGCCTTGCCCACCAGGCGTACGCGGACGACGCGCACCGGCTTCTGATCTTTCGCCAGGCTGTGCATTCGGATCAAACGCCTGGCCGGCTGCCGCGCCACGGGGTGGACGCGAATCAGAACGACCCTCCGGACGCCCGCCTGCACCGTCGGCCCGAGCGACTCGTGGGCCGCGCCCTGCACCAGCCTTACCAGGTCCGCCTTTCGGGCCGCCTGGCCGACCGGGGCCGTTAGGACGACCGCCCGCAGCACCTGGTTTGCCTCGCCCTCCTCTACCCTGACCTTGCCCGCCCGGATGTCCGTTAGCAAAACCGCCGCCAACGGTTAATACAGTTGGCGCCGACTCGGTCGGATGAGAAAAAGCCGCAGGTTTGGCTGAGCGGCCACCCTGAATGTTGCCGCGTCGCCCGACCCGGGCGCCGTGAGTACCATTTTGATCGAGCGTGCCAAAGCCTGGTGGCAACGCGCTGTCGTGCGAGGCAGGCTGGCGAGGTGCGCGTGCGCGACCATCACCCGACTCATCCTCATCACGCAACAACCCGACTTGAATCATCAAGGCAGACACCAACTTGGGATCCAACTCTTCCCAGCGTCCCCGGCGCAGCGTTGTCGGCAAAACAATGTCACCAAACCGCGTTCGAATCAAACGACTGACCGTCAGGCCGATCGACTCAAACATGCGACGAACCTCACGGTTACGGCCCTCGTTCAGCGTGACACGATACCAACGGTTGCTACCTTCTCCACCGATGAACTCAACCATCCCAAAACTAGCGGGACCATCCTCAAGCGTCACACCATCCAGCAAGACCTGACGCTGCTCAGGGCCTAAATCACCCAAGACGCGAACGGCATATTCACGCTCGTTGCCATAGCGCGGATGCAACAAGCGGTTACTCAAGTCGCCCGAGGTTGTAAAGATCAACAAACCTTCAGTATTGAGATCAAGACGCCCAATTGAAAGCCATTTACCGACCTTCATTTTGGGCAAACGTGAAAACACCGTCGCGCGTCCGCCAGGATCGTCGTGACTCACAATTTCACCCGCAGGCTTGTGATACAAAATCACGCGAGGTGGCTTGCGCGTGTTGGTACGCGTGACGGGTTTTCCGTTGACACGTACCAAATCATTTGCACCAACGCGTTGTCCGATGTGAGCAGGTTCGCCATTCACAGACACTCGACCTGCAATAATTAACTCTTCCATTTCACGGCGCGAACCGACGCCGGCGTCGGCAAGCACCTTGTGCAGCTTGGGCATCAAGAGATCGCTGTTTAAATACTTATTCAAACGCTGCTCGATCCGCTCAGTCCCACTCAGATACGAAAGTGCTTGATCACCCTCTTTTTCGAACTCAACCGGATCACCTATGTCAACAACATCGCGGGGATCGATCACCTCTTCAACGACGTTGGGTTCAAACACCTTCGTTCGCGATTTGCGTTCTGGAGCACCTTCCTCAGCGACGGCCTCACCTGTTGCAGCATCACTGCGGCGACGACGAAAGGGGGTCCGTAACTTGCGGCCGCGTGGCTTACCGCTTGCCTCAACCTGCTCGCCCTGCGAGCTCGTCTCAGACTGAATCGGCTGATCCGTTGGCGCTTGGGCAGCAGAAACGTCGTGTGACGTTTGCTCAGGTTGTTCAGTATTGGAATTGGTCACTTGGACTCCGGGGGTAAAAAAGATGTGTTCGTCGGCTCTATGTCCGAGGGTTCTGGTTCGGTACTCAGTGATGGCTCAGCCTCAGTCGCAACAGACTCAAGCGGCGCGACCTCTAGCGGTTCTGTATCTGGCGCTTCCGCCTTTAGCGGTTCTGTCTCTAACTGCTCCACCTCTAACTGCGCTTCATCGCTGATCTGCTCTTGATTGGCTTGATCAATTAAATCAGCAGTCTGTGGCGCTGCGATGGAAACCTGCCCTTCTAAGGCAAGCGAATGCAAGGCTTCAGTAATTTCTGCTGCGCCTAACGCCGGCAACTCATCGAGTGCGCGCAACCCTAGGTCATCTAAAAACTGTCGTGTTGTGCCTAACAGACCAGGGCGCCCGGGTCCATCTCGGTGACCAATCACCTCAATCCAACCTCGATCCTCGAGCGTCTTGATAATTTGCGAAGAGACTGTCACACCGCGAATGTCTTCGATGTCACCCCGTGTCACGGGCTGCCTCCAAGAAATGATTGCAAGTGTTTCCATTACTGCGCGCGAATATTTTGGCGCACGCTCTGGACTCAAGCGTTCAAGGTAGCGCTGCATCGAGGCACGACTTTGAAAGCGCCAGCCCGTCGCAAGTTCAGCAAGTTCCATCCCTCGATCAACCCAAGCGAGTTGCAGTTGCTCTAGGATCTGTGTGATTTGCGCGTCGGACAGCTCATCCTCTTCGAACAACTTACGCAACTCATTTAAGGGCATTGGCGCAGAGGCACATAACAACGCTGTCTCAATCGCAATACTCGCGTGCATCAATTGTTTTTCTTGTTGAGCCTGATCATGCGACGAAAGTGGTGGTGTCACGACCAAAGAAGAATCTTCTGCTTCGATGGCAAGCGATTCTGTCTCGGACTGATTGTCGTGCTGTTCATTCATAGTGATTCTTTGTCCTTATTACATACTCTAAAGCTAACTTATCCAAAATGCGCTATACTCTTTTCTTCAGACGCGGGGTGGAGCAGTCTGGCAGCTCGTCGG
>CAIYCP010000483.1 GCA_903924715.1 uncultured beta proteobacterium | reverse complement strand
GTTCAAATGCCCTTATAAATCAAAGGGATTGGGCTTGATCGATCAGCGCCAAGTCACTAAAAGGGCCTTTTATGCAGAATTCTTTTGATCTTTTGATCCGCAATGCCACGATTGTGGATGGTACCGAGGCAATTCGCTATACCGCAGACATCGGTATCAACGGTGATCGGATCATTAAAATCTGCGATCTTTCGGCATCTTCTGGTAAAACTGAAATTGATCTAAAGGGGCAGGTGGCCGCACCGGGTTTTATTGATGCGCATACCCATGATGACCGCCTGATGCTCTCAAACCCAGAAATGACCCCAAAACTGAGCCAGGGTGTCACGACCATCATTGGTGGCAACTGTGGGGTTTCGCTGGCTCCAATGCCACGACCGATCCCCGATCCGGTGACGCCGCCCCTAAATCTGCTCGATGACGAAGGTAAGTGGTTTAAGTTTGCCACCTTCAAGTCTTATTTGGATGCCTTGCGGGCGCAACCCTCAACCACCAATCGTGCCATGCTGGTCGGGCACACAACCCTTCGCGTTGCCACCATGGATGATCTTGAGCAACCTGCCAATGCCGCGCAAATCGCAGCGATGCGTGAGTTGGTGGTTGAAGCCATGCAAGCGGGCGCGATCGGTGTGTCAACGGGTTTGTTTTATGAGCCTGCCGTTGCAGCACCCACAGAAGAAGTCATTGAGATTTGTCGTCCACTTAAAAAATATAACGGTCTGTATTGCACGCACATGCGTGATGAAGCCGATGGCGTGATCGACTCGCTTGAGGAAACCTTCCGAATTGGTCGTGAGAGCGATGTCCCCGTTGTGATTTCTCACCACAAGGTGATCGGTGCAAAAAACTACGGACGCTCAGACGAGACGCTCGCCTTCATCCAAAAAAATATGGCGAAGCAGCCGATTTGTTTGGATTGTTATCCTTATACGGCGGGTTCAACGGTGTTGTCGTACAGCCGCGCTGAGACCTCTTCGCGTGTCATCGTGACCTGGTCCAAGCCGTTTCCTCAATACGCTGGGCAAGACCTAGACAAGATCGCCAAGCAAATGGGTGTTTCAGAAAAAGAAACGGTCGCTAAGCTGCTACCAGCGGGTGCAATTTATTTCAGAATGGATGAAGGGGATGTACAAAAGATTTTGCAATTTGGGCCGACCATGATTGGTTCAGATGGGCTACCGCATGATGCGTCTCCGCATCCAAGATTGTGGTCAACCTTTCCGCGCGTGCTGGGCCATTATCGGCGTTCGCTCAAACTGTTTTCGCTTGAAACAGCGGTACATAAAATGACGGGTCTGACCGCAATGAACTTTGGTTTGACTGATCGTGGTGTCATTAAAGAAGGTGCATTTGCTGACTTAACCTTGTTTGATGAAGCCACCATTGATGAGGTCGCCACCTACGACAATCCGATTGCGTTGGCCAAAGGGATTCATACAGTGATTGTGAATGGTGAGGTGACGTGGGCACAGGGCAAGGCAACTGGCGCGCGACCCGGGCGAGTGTTATCGCGTGCATTACCCGTATAGATTAAAGATATTGGGCGTGCTTCGCACGAATCACTGCGGCAATAAGCTAAGTGCGACCGCCTCAGCAACTTTAATGCCATCTACGCCGGCTGACAAAATGCCACCGGCGTAGCCGGCGCCTTCACCTGCTGGGTAAAGGCCTTTGATATTGAGACTTTGATAATCTGCACCACGCGTAATGCGTAGTGGGGATGAAGTTCGCGTTTCAACGCCGGTCAACACAGCATCATGCATCGAGAAGCCTTTAATTTTTTTCTCAAAGGCGGGCAGTGCTTCGCGAATGGCTTCGATTGCATAACTGGGTAGGCTACTCGCCAAGTCTGTGAGGTGTACGCCGGGCTTATACGAGGGCGTGACGCTACCGAACGCGGTCGAGGCGCGTCCCATTAAGAAGTCGCCCACTAATTGCCCCGGAGCCTCATAGGTGCCGCCCCCGAGTTCAAATGCTTTGGACTCAATCGCGCGTTGAAACGCGATGCCGGCTAACGGACCACCTGGGTAATCGTCAGGCGTGATCCCGACCACAATGCCAGCATTGGCATTACGTTCGTTACGTGAATATTGACTCATGCCGTTGGTCACGACGCGGTTCAGTTCTGAGGTGGCCGCGACCACGGTGCCGCCAGGACACATACAAAAACTATATACGCTGCGACCGTTATTAGCGTGATGCACGAGCTTATAGTCGGCCGCGCCAATTAAAGGGTTGCCCGCATGTGATCCAAGTCGCGCTCGATCGATCATCGATTGTGGGTGCTCGATTCGAAACCCGACCGAAAACGGTTTGGCTTCAAGGTATACGCCTGCCTCGTGCAAGGCTTCAAAGGTATCGCGCGCGCTATGACCAAGTGCCAGGATGACATGATCGGCGGCAATGTGCTCACCGTTTTCAAGTAACACGCCGCGAATATGTTTCGCCTCGATATCAAAGCCCGTCACCTTTTGCGAAAATCGAATTTCGCCACCAAGCGCGATGATTTTTTCTCGCATAGTTTCGACGATGCCGACTAGTCTGAAGGTGCCGATGTGCGGCTTGGCCACGTACAGAATCTCTTCAGGAGCACCCGCCTGGATAAATTCTTGAATGACCTTGCGACCATAAAACTTGGGGTCTTTAATTTGACTATAGAGTTTGCCATCCGAGAAGGTGCCGGCGCCGCCTTCGCCAAATTGCACGTTCGACTCAGGGTTCAAGACGTTTTTTCGCCAAAGCTTCCAGGTATCTTGTGTGCGCTCACGTACCGCTTTTCCGCGTTCAAGGACCAGGGGTTTGAGCCCCATCTGTGCCAGGAGTAAGGCTGCGAAAATTCCACACGGACCAAAACCGATCACCACGGGCCTGTGCGTTGGTTGAGGCGTTGAAGCTGTGACGCGCGTCACAAAGTGATAGTTGGTGTCGGGCGTCGCGCGCACCTGAGGATCATCGACAAAGCGTTTGAGGACTGCGGCTTCGTTTTTAACCTCAACATCGACAATGTAGGTAAACGACAAGGCGCTGTTCTTGCGCGCGTCGTAACTGCGTTTGAAGATTTCAGTCTTTAAGAGCTCTTGATCCGAGATGCCTAAGCGCTTGACGATTGCCGCCGAAAGCGCTTCGGGGGCATGATCAATCGGTAAGCGAAGTTCGATAATGTGAATCATAGACCGCCACGATACACAATATTTTGCACTTCATCACTGAGGCTCGGTTTTGCTGCTTTTGACGACCGCATCCCAGCGTTTGATTTCACTGGTCAGATAGGCGCCATATTCTTCGGGTGTCGAGCCCAACACCTGTGCGCCTTGTGACAGCAGTTTTTCTTTGGTGACGGGATTCATGAGTACCGCCATGATTTCTGTGTTTAAGCGTTTGATGATCGCAGGCGGAGTTTTGGCCGGCACCATGATGGCTTGCCATGCGCCAAGCTCAAAGCCCTTTAGGCCACTTTCGTCAAGCGTTGGCACGTTGGGCAGCGCCGGCGAGCGAACCAGGGTTGAGACGGCAATGGGACGCACACGCCCCTCTTTTGCATAGGCTAAGCCGACTGAAATCGGTTGCATATCAAACTGAATTTCACCACCTACTAAACCGATCGTGGCAGGGCCGCTGCCCTTGTAAGGCACGTGATTAGCGACGAGGCCTAACTCTTGCAACATCAAAAATGGCGCGAGATGGGTGATGTTACCCACGCCTGCTGAGCCATACGATAACGAATCTGGCTTGGCCTTGAGCAACGCTGCGAACTCTTTGAGATTTGTGACGGGTAGCGAATTGTTGACGTTTAATAACATGGGGACAACCGTTGTCAGCACGACCGGAGCCAAATCTTTTTCGATATCAAAGCTTAGATTTTTATATAGGGCAGGGCTTAACGCCACCGATGAGCTGTTATAGATCAAGGTGTAGCCATCAGGCTTTGAGCGCACCACATACTCAGCGGCGATATTGCCATTTGCGCCTGCTTTATTTTCAATGACGATCGTGGCCTTCATGTGTTCGGCCAAACGTTGCCCAACGATGCGCGCAATGATGTCAGAGGCTCCGCCTGGTGGAAACGGTACGACGAGCTTAATAGGCTGGTTTGGATAGCCGTCGATCACCTGCGCTTGAGTGCTGAAGGTGCTTAGACCAGTCAGGGCGAGCAAACTGGTTGCGAAGAATTTAACGAGAGGCATACGATGGGCCTTGTTATGAAAATTGAGTTGGCATCAGATCGGCTAATGGATTCTCGAATATTATGGAGCTTAGATCACTGTTCAGCAAGCATTACACGTATAAGGATGAGGTATGGACTATCAACTTAAAGGCAAAGTCGCTTTGGTCACCGGCGGCTCAAAAGGGATTGGTTTTGCGATTGCGAAGGCGCTGGCCGCTGAAGGCTGTCCGTTGCGGCTTGTTGCGCGTGATTTAGCATCTCTAGAAGAGGCTCGTCGTCAGATTCAGATCGCACATAAGGTTGAGGTATTGATTGAGTCAGTCAACTTATCTGAACCGGGCGGCGCTGAGGCGCTTGCTGCCGCCTATCCTGAGACTGAGATTTTGATTAATTCGGCCGGAGCGATTGGGCGTGGCAGTTTGTTGAACATTGATCCCGTTGATTTTCGTGACAGCTTCGAAGGCAAGGTGATGT
>CAIYCP010000482.1 GCA_903924715.1 uncultured beta proteobacterium | reverse complement strand
GATGGTATGTCTCCCTTTTTAAAATAAATGACAAGACGTGATAACAATGTTGATGAAGCGCGCTAGGACAAAACGAGCTGAACTTTTGTGTGGCGCGTGCGGTCGCGCGCGAGATCGAAGGCTTCTTTGGATTGACTCAGCGGTAACTGGGCGCTTATTAAGGCGCGTACATCGGCACGACGTGTGCGGATGGCTTGAACTGCCCAATCAAAAGCTGCATGGGCCCTGAATGCGCCAACATAATTGAGCTCGCGCGACATGACTTGATTGGCTGGAAACAACATATCGCTTGCTAAGGTACCGACTTGCACGATGGTGCCGCCGCGACGCGTAGCCTTGAGGCATGTTTGAACGGCAGCCGGGCTGCCTGCCGCTTCGATGCTGACGTCGGCGCAATCGGCGATCTGCTCGGGCGTTATTTGATCGATACGCACCCCGCGATTGGCACCAACTTGTTGTGCTAAGTTCAATGCACGATCGTGGATATCGCAGACAATGATTTGTGCGGCGCCCGCGATCCGAGCGGCAATGACTGTCATGCAGCCGATCGTGCCGCCGCCTGTAATCAAAACCGTTTTGCCAAAGACTGAGCCGGCACGAAGTATGGCGTGCATGCCAATCGACAAGGGCTCAGCACAGGCAATTTCACCTAAAGTGATGTCGGGTTCATCAATGGGAGTCAACTGTTTCTCACCGACGATGAAGTGCTCGCGAAAAAGTCCAGGCAGGTGAGGAAAAATCGCGGCACTACCCATGAAGATCATTGTTGTGCAAAGATTTCCGCGTCCTTCACGGCAATACGAACAGTGTCCGCATGGGTGAGAGGGGTTGACCGCGACTTTTTGTCCAGGTTTGACGCGTGTAACAGTGGGCCCCACGGCCTCGACAATGCCTGAAGCCTCGTGCCCAGGTATAAAAGGTGCGCGCAACGCAAAGATGCCGGCGCGTCCGTGTTCGTAGTAATGCAAATCCGAACCACAAATACCACCCGCTCCAAGGCGTACCCGAACCTCGCCCTCGCCAGGCTCGTCGGCTTGGTACTGGGTCACTCTTAAATCAAGAGGGGCAAACAGGGTGCAGGCTAGGCTCATATCGGGCTTGTTCGTTCATAATTGGTCTGACCAATTACAGATACTAGCCGTGCTGTGCGAGCGTGCGATATTGGGGTGAACCCTGCTAATAAAAAAACAGCGACCGAAGTCGCTGTTTTTTCGAGTTGGCCCCTTTTAGAGCCAAACGGTTAGCAGGGCAAGTTCGTTTTAGACTCTCGTCTCGACTTGAATTAACGGTTCGTTTGAAATCACGACAGCCGGTTTACGCTCACGACCAAGTTTAACAATGACCGTTGGTTGTTGAGCGAGCGTCTGAGCGACCCGAATTGGATCGCTTTCAACCCACTGCAAGCCTGCCGAACGGACAATCGCATGCAAGGTTGCCAGATCTGCGACCGTTGCAGGAACGGGTGCCAGAACGGGTGCAGGAGCGGGCGTCGGAGCGGGTGTCGGAACAATGGCCGCTGGTGCGGGTGCGGGCGTTGTAACAATCTCTGGCACCACCGCAGCCGGTGCAGGAGCGCTGACCACCGTCGCCGTTTCGGTTGCCATTGCAGGCGCGCCGACATTGACGTAAGCGGCTGGCGCACTCGGTGCCGAATAGGGCGCAGATACCTGGGCAGAGGGTTCAACCTGCTGCACGGGTGCGACTGGCTCAGCCACGATCGGTGCAGCGATCGCAACCGGTGCGACAGACTGTGCCTGCGTTGAAGGCGCTACGTGTGAAGGTGTTTCGGTCGGTTGATCAGCTTGTGCGCCGTCTTGGTTTTCAAAACCCAACGCGTCATCTGGACCGCGCTTGCCACGGCGGCTACGACGGCGGCGGCGTTTACGGTCTGAGTCACCCCGGTCTCCGTCTTCTTCCGCAGCATTTTGTCCGTCAGGTCCCTGTTGCAGGTGGCGTTGGTCATCCGTCTGGGCCGTGGCGGCTGCATCGGTGCGTGGGCCTTGCGAAGGGCGTGACTCTTGGTTTGAACCAACGGCTTGCGCAGCAACCGGTGTGGCTGTACGTGCGCCGTCAACGCCTTCTTGACGTGAATCGCCCTCGTCTCGACGACGACCGCGCTGATGACGACCGCGATTGCGCGACTCCTGGTTTTGCTCGGCACCTTCTTCTCGTGGTGCACGGCCTTTGTCAACTTCTCCAGTGGCTTCGCCGGAGCTCTGGCGGGCGTCGGTGCGATGCTCTGGTCGACGACCACGGTTTTGGCTACCGCGATTACCATTGCCGCGATTGCCATGGCCGTTACGACCACGATCACCACGGGAGTCTGAAGGTTTAGGTGCTTCTTCTGCTTTCTTGTCTGTGGAGGAGCCGCCAGTGAGCCAGCCCATCAAGCGTTTGAACAAGCCGGGCGAAGACTCGGTTGAAGCAGACGCTTTTTTGGCAGAGGCCGAAGAAATCGGAGCGGGTTGCGATGGTGTGATGCCTTTGACCAACGCTTCAGGTTTCGCTTTGACTTCTTGCTCTTTAGGCGCCCAACTCATGTCGGTTGAAGGTGCGTCGACCAAATCGAAACTGGTCTTAATATCTTCAAGACGTGGGTCGTCGTGACGCAAACGTTCGATGTGATGGTGCGGTGTTTCGAGGTGACGGTTCGGGATCAGAATCAGATTGACCTTCAAACGCGCTTCGATCTTGGTGATATCTGAACGCTTTTCGTTGAGCAAGAAAGTTGCAACGTCGACAGGCACTTGAGCATGCACAGTCGCCGTATTTTCTTTCATGGCCTCTTCTTGCAGCAGACGCAGGACTTGCAGGGCGCTAGACTCGGCGTCGCGAATGACGCCTGTGCCGTTGCAACGCGGGCAAGTGATGTGTGAACCTTCATTGAGCGCCGGACGCAAACGCTGACGCGAGAGTTCCATCAAGCCAAAACGCGAAATTTTGCCCATTTGGACGCGCGCACGATCAAAGTGCAGGGCATCGCGCAGACGGTTTTCAACCGAGCGTTGGTTTTTGGTGTCTTCCATGTCGATAAAATCGATCACGATCAAGCCACCCAAATCGCGCAGGCGCAATTGGCGCGCGACTTCGTCGGCAGCCTCTTGGTTCGTGCGCGTGGCGGTTTCTTCGATGTCAGCGCCGCGCGTCGAGCGCGCTGAGTTGACGTCGACCGCGACTAAGGCTTCGGTGTGATCGATGACGATCGAGCCGCCCGACGGCAGTTCAACGGTACGCGAATACGCGGTTTCGATCTGGTGTTCAATTTGAAAGCGCGAAAACAAAGGCACGTCATCGCGATAGCGTTTAACGCGATCGACGTTGTCGGGCATCACGACACTCATGAACGCAGTGGCTTGATCCGCGATGTCATCGGTATCAATCAGGATTTCGCCAATGTCGGGCGAAAAGTAATCGCGAATAGCGCGAATCACCAAGCTTGATTCAAGATAAATCAGGATCGGCGCAGGATTATCTTTGGCAGCACCGTCGATGGCGGTCCAGAGTTGCATCAGGTAAGACATGTCCCATTGCAGCTCTTCGGCATTGCGACCAATGCCGGCGGTGCGGGCAATGATGCTCATACCTGGCGGGATCACTAACTGATCCAT
>CAIYCP010000481.1 GCA_903924715.1 uncultured beta proteobacterium | reverse complement strand
CGATTTCTTAAGAGTATACCGATAGATGTCCGATTTCACTTCATTCGTACAATCTTCTCGTATTGATCAGATACGCGGACTCAAGCCCCCCGCACCCACTATTTGGCCGTGCTAGCATGGATTTTTCGTTTGACGTTGAACCGTCAACAGTTAAAGACAGAAAGGAGAGCGCTGTGTTGAATCGCTTATTTATTCGCCTGTTAATCGGGCTGTTCTTATTCACTGCTGGCGGTTTGAGTTGCGCGGATACGCTATGGCCCAGTGCGCCTGTTCATATCGTGGTTCCTTTTCCTCCTGGCGGCAGTAATGATGTGATCGCACGTCGGCTAGGTGAGCGTCTAAGCAAAGCCTTTGGTCAACCTGTAGTGATTGAAAATAAGGGCGGCGGGGCAGGTTCGATTGGCGCCCAAGCAGTTGCGATCTCGTCGCCCGATGGCTATACGTTTTTATTTGTTTCAAGTTCTCTGGCCACTGCCTCGGCTGTGCAAAAGACACCATACGATCCTGCAACCTCGTTCTCAGCAGTTGCCCGCGTGGCGCGTGCGCCGTTTATCATCCTGACGCGTCAGGATTTTGGCCCCAAGACGGTGGCTGATTTAATTGCGTATGGCAAAGCGAATCCTGGAAAAATAAATTATGGCAGCGCTGGGCCAGGCGACACGACGCAAATGGCGACCGAGCTATTTAATGAAACAGTCGGTATACAAATGACCGCGGTCCCTTATAAAGGGATCGCGCCAGCACAATTAGATTTAATTGCGGGCCGCTTAGACTTGATCGTGACAACCATGGCTTCGGTAAAAGGGACTGCGGCAGACCAGTTGCCAAAGCTAGCCTTTACGGGAGAGGCCCGAGAGCCAGACATGCCGCAAATCCCGACTGTGGCGGAGATGGGTATCCCGTATGCGGTTGACGTATGGTGGGGCGTGTTTGCGCCCGCTGCATTACCAGCCGCGATCCGCGATAAGATGAATCGAGCGATTAATGAGATTTTAGTCGAACCTGAGTTCGTCGCTTTTTTGAAAAATGCGGGTGCAACGGCTGCGCCGACAACGCCGGCTGTTTTTCAAGAAATTTTGGTTAAAGACGTTGTGCGTTGGAAGATCATGGCAAAGCGAGCGGGCGTTCAGTAGGGCTAGGCTGTATGAAATACCTGATCGATCAATTCTTGTGTCAAATGATGAGGGTGTGATGGTTGATTCAAAAGCAAAAGATCTGGTGGCAATGCAAGTGTCGTTGCAGGCGACTGCACTGCGATTGCATTCGATTGAATCACGTTCTAGTGTTGAGCAAATTGCTGCAGAAGTTTTGCGCTTAAATGACGCCGTGCGCGCAGGCGCAGCTGGGCGACTGCATTATGGTGATCATCCTCAAGACTTTGCAAAAGCATTGCTGCTGCATGTAGATCCTAGCAATGGTAAGGTAAATCTATGAGTCTTGCGCTGTTGAAACCTACCGATCCACTCGAGCAGTCGATCGCGCTGATTGGTGCTGCTTTACGTCGCGGTGATCTATCGGCCGTGCAGCTCACCGAACGTGCTCTGGCACGTGCGCAGCAAGCCGAGCCAGAAATAAATGCTTTCATTGAAATTCAAGCCGATCGTGCGCTTGAACATGCGTTTGTACTTGATCGTGAAGCGGCGCAGGGATGTTGGCGAGGCCCGCTGCACGGCATACCTCTCGCACACAAAGACTGTTTTGAGCGTCAAGGGTTACCGACCACGGTGGGGTCAAAAGTGACGGGTAATGCTCCGGGCACGCGCACGGCGACTGCTTTATCTTTGCTTGAGCGAGCGGGTGCGATTGATTTGGGCCCTTTGAACATGAACGAAATGGTTGCGGGGCCAACAGGGCAAAATCCGCACTTTGGCGATTGTCGCAATAGCTGGGATTCAGATCGGATTTCTGGTGGATCTTCAAGCGGCTCTGGTGCGGCGGTTGGTGCGGGGGTCGTCTATGGTTCGCTGGGTTCAGACACTGGCGGTTCGATTCGCTTGCCCGCTTCAATGAATGGTTTATTCGGCTTAAAACCGACCTACGGTCGGGTATCGCGGGCAGGGTGTTTTCCGCGTGCTTTTTCGCTGGATTGTGTGGGCCCGATTACACGTTCAGCACAGGATTGCGCCTTTTTGCTACAGGCTGTTGCGGGGGTCGATGCGCAGGATACCTCAAGCTTGGCCGCACCTGTCCCCGATTATGTGGGCCTGCTTGAATCGGCAGCACACGGCAGTCGGATCGGCGTTTTATCCGGAATCACGGGCTATCACCCAGAGATTGAACAAGGCTTAGAGCAGTTGATTAAAACGGCGACGGTTTGTTTTGGTCAGATTGGTCGCGTGACATCAAACGAAATTGAAATGTGCTACGCGATGGCAGATGTTTTTTCAAAAGTCGAGGCCGCGACGTTGCACGGTGACTGGATGCGTGAACGTGGAAACCTTTATTCGCAGGCGGTATTCTCGCGCACCGAGCCAGGTTTACATGTACCCGCTGTTCGATATCTTGAAGCGTTACAAATGCGCGCAAAAATCTTGAATGATTTTATGAACGGTGTGATGAAAGATTTGGATGTATTGATCTGTCCAACCACGCCAATTCCAGTTCCTACGCGAGAAGAGGCGGATGTTGAAAGTCCCGGACGAGTATTCGGCGTGGTGGCGGCGCTGACGCCTTTGGCGCGTCCCTTCAGTTATTTGGGCTTGCCAGCTTTGAGTATGCCAATGGGCTGTGATAGCCAAGGCATGCCGATGGGATTGCAGTTGATCGGACGTCCCTTTGGCGAGGCGCGTTTGTTATCGATCGCGCACCGCCTAGAGATCGAGAGTGGCTGGAATCGTTTGTCAAACATGCATGAGGCGCAGCGCATTAAGGGGTCAGTCAAATGACTTTATGGGATTCCTATTTAAATGAACAAGATCGCGCAGTCTTGGCGCGTGGAAAATTCGGTCGTCGAATGGGCTTTGGCGTCAAGCCGGCGATTCTGGTCATCGATGCTCAAAAATATATGGTTGGCGTCGCGGGTCAAGACCAGGCGTGGCCCTCAAGTTGTGGCGAAGTCGGGCGCACTGCTGTTGGGCAGATTAGCAAGGTGGTTCATGCCGCTCAGCTTGCCCAGGTGCCTTGTTTTTTTACACTCTTTGAAATTGATCGCTCTGGCAACGATATGGGCCTTTATCGAAATAAACGCGATTTACTTCAATCTGAGCACTGGTGCCTGACCGGTTCAGTTGGGGCTGAACTGGTTGAGCAATTAACGCCCTCGGCGCGGGATATTGTTTTCGTTAAAAAGAAGCCAAGCGGCTTTCACGGTACGCCCTTACTGGGCTATTTGAATGAGCGAGGCATTGATACCGTCATTATTGTTGGTGGAGCCACTAGCAATTGCATTCGAGCGACTGTCTTTGACGCGGCTTCATATAATCTTCGTGCGATTGTGCCCGAAGAGGCTGTGTTTGATCGAATCCCGGTGTCGCATGCGATTTCGCTATTTGATATGGATCGCCAATTTGCTGATGTGACAAGTGTGGTCGAGGTTGTTCAGTATTTGAGTACATTCAAAAAATAAAATTTAGAGGACTTTGCATGCGTAGTAAATTATTCGTACCGGCTTCGCGGCCTGAGTTGTTTACCAAGGCGCTGGCAAGCGCCGCCGATGCGATTTCGTTTGACCTTGAGGACGCCGTTGAAGAGCGTAGCAAACCTGCTGCGCGCGCCGCGCTACAAACGCTGTTTAAAGAAGATTTATCAAGCCACCATAAATTGATTGTTGTCCGAATCAATGCTGTCGATACGCCTCATTTCGTCGCTGATCTCGAGGCCGTCGTTTGCGCGGCGACCCATGTGGTGAATATTCCGATGGCGCAAGACCCGGACACGATTCGAGCGGTCGCAGTGCAGCTCGAGCGCCTTGAGGCCGAACGGGGCTTGAAGAGACCGATCGGTATTTTGGTCAATATAGAATCGCCGAAAGGTTTGCGGCGTGCTGCAGAATTAGCCTGTGCGCACTCGAGGGTGGTGGGCTTGCAGATTGGTTTTGGTGATTTATTTGCGCCACTGGGGATTGTCTCTTGCGAGCCTGCAGCCTTGCAGGCTGTGCGTGTTGCTGTGCGCTTTGCTGCGGGTGAGGCGGGTGTACAAGCGTACGATGGTGCATTTGTTGATATTGCCCATCCTGAAGCGTTCAAGCTCGATGCGCAAGCCGCACAACGCTTGGGTTTTGCAGGTAAAAGTTGCATTCATCCGACGCAGATTGCACTTGTTAACGAAGTGTTTCGGCCAACCGATGCTGCGATTGCCCATGCGGTCAGAGTGCTCGAAGCGACAAGCAAAAAACTGGCTGAAGGGGTTGGTGCCTTTGTCGTGGATGGACGACTTATTGATGGACCGTTCATCACTGAGGCAGAGCACACAGTGGCGCTCGCTAAGCGCTTGGGTCTTTTAGCCTAATACTTAATAGTTAAGACTGATACCCCCAGTGGATCGGCGTCTTAATCGCTGATCCACTGGTTCGATCAAATCACGTCCTTGACTTAAACGATCGTTAAAACGTCTTCAACGGGCAAACGAGGCTTCTGTGGCCAGTTGCCTGGGGCGTCGTAACCGACGGCGACCAGCATGGCTGGAATGTCGTTGGCCGATAGTTTAAATTCACGCGAAACGTCTGCAGGAACAAAGCCAATCATAGGGGCTGTCACCAGACCCATGCCTTGCGCGGCCAACATCAAGGTCATGGCGCCCATGGACGCTGAGCGAATTGCTTCATCGCGTTGGCGTTCTGGATTGTTTTCGTGACCACCCGCTGCCATCGCCACCCAGCTATCGTGCATGGCTTGATCAAGGAGTCCAGCCTCTACGGAAGGTTTGAGCGCTTTCGAAAGTGTTTTATGCGCTTCGAGTGTGCCGCAGATGATAAAGGTGACCGAGGCATCGACAATTTTTTGTTGACCGTACGAGACGGCTTTCAAGCGTTCTTTGGCTGCTTTAGATTGCACTGCAATGAATTTCCAATTTTGAAAATTGAAAGCAGTCGGCGCGCGTGTTGCAAGTCGTACAAGCTCTTTTATTTGTGCTGCACTGAGCTCTTTGGTGGGATCGAACTGATTGGTTGAAATGCGTTGCTCGATTAATGTATTGATCTGACTGGTCATGTTGATGCTCAAAAAAAACAATAAAAAGGACTTGCGGCTTAAGACTTTAACGCTTGCGCTAAGAGTCGCGCTGTATGTATGGCATCGACGTCAGCACCATCGTGAATTTGATGCCGACAGCTGGTGCCATCTGCAACCACCACGGTGCTGGCGGCGCGGTTGCGCACCGCCGGTAATAACGACAGCTCAGCCATTTGCATTGATGCCTGATGATGTTCGGCTTCATAGCCGAAGCTGCCCGCCATTCCGCAACACGACGATTCAACAGTCGACACTTTCAGCTCTGGGATCCAGCTTAAGACTGTTTGCACGGGTGTCAGTGCATCAAACGCTTTTTGATGGCAGTGGCCATGTAGCAGGGCATTGTTATAGTCAATTGGCGCAAGCGCAAGTTTAAAACGGCCCGCTTTTTGTTCACGCACTAAAAATTCTTCAAATAAAAATGCATGCTTGGCAAGCTGCTGAGCGGCCTCGCCGTAGCCATATTGCAAAAACTCGTCGCGCAGCGTTAAGAGACACGAAGGCTCAAGCCCCACAATCGCAACGCCCTGCGAGACAAAAGGCATGAGCGTGTCAAGCGTTCGCCGCGCTTCAGCTTTAGCTTGTTCAATGAGCCCGGCTGATAAAAAGGTACGACCACAGCATAGTGGACGTTCGCCTGCGCGGACATTCAAGTGCACGGTATACCCTGCAGCTTGCAAGACCTGTTGGGCTGCACGTGCATTTTCGGATTCAAGGTAATTGCTGAACGTATCGACAAACAGCAAAACGTCTTTGCCGGAAGTCAGGGGGCCGTCGACCTTGGGGGTCGAGTTGTCTAAGAAGGGTTTTTTAAATTTTGGCAAGGATCGTGTGCTTGCGAAGCCCAGTGCGCGCTTGGCTATAGATCCGACGAACGGAATCGCTTCGGCCACGCTTAAGATTGTGCCGAAGCGGCTGGCCCATGGCGCGTAGTGCGGCATAAAGGCGATTAAGCGTTCGCGCAGTGTTAACCCATGTTTGTTCGCCCAGGCGGCACGGGCTTCAATTTTAATCTTGGCCATATCGACGCCCGTGGGGCAATCACGTTTACAACCTTT
>CAIYCP010000480.1 GCA_903924715.1 uncultured beta proteobacterium | reverse complement strand
GGTCAGCCTCTGCCACCGCGCCTGCACCATCCCTGCCAACCCGCTTTATAGCTCGCTCAATGTCGCCCAAGCCATGCAATTAGGGGCGTTTGAGCTGCGCTACGCCCTGCTTGGCCTTGAAGCCGGACACGCCCCCTCGCCCTTGAGCCGCGCCGCGATCATGGCGCTAGCTGCGGATCCCAATAAGGCTTTTGACATCAATGCCTTACCCGAAACCTCCAAGCCACCAGGTAGTCGTCCCGCCAGTAGTCAGTCACTGGAAGCCTTATTGGTGCACTGGCAGCAGGCGCTTGAAGCTGTCGAGTTTTTAAATCCCGCCCACCCCAAAAAACTCATGCCACGCATGCAACATTTTTTTAACCGTAATGCGCTAACGGTTGACGAAGTGGATATGTGGAGAGGGGTCTGCACGGCTATGATCGCCACGTCTCAACGTGCAAAACCAAGCACCTCGTCTGGTTAATCTCTGCCGGCCGCCATCTTTGGTCTACCATTACGCATCATGCTGAACAACATCCGCGAAAATATTGCCTGTATTCTTGAACGCGACCCCGCTGCACGTAGCAAGCTCGAGGTCGTCACCTGTTATCCAGGGTTTCATGCCATCGTGGTGCATAGCGTGGCGCACCGACTCTGGACTGCCCAATGGTTTTGGCTTGGACGCTTTATTTCGCATCTAGGTCGCATCCTCACTGGCATTGAAATTCACCCCGGCGCGACCATCGGTCGGCGCGTCTTTATTGATCACGGCTTCGGCGTTGTGATTGGCGAAACCGCTGAGATTGGCGATGACTGCACGATTTACCAGGGTGTCACACTGGGTGGGACCCGGCTCTACAAAGGCGCCAAGCGTCACCCGACGCTTGGCAAGGGCGTAGTCGTTGGCGCAGGCGCACAAGTGCTAGGTGGTTTCACGGTTGGTGATGGCGCGCGCATCGGTTCGAACGCAGTGGTGGTCAAGCCTGTGCCGGCCGGAGCCACGGCTGTAGGGAATCCAGCCCGTTTAATTGAAGCCAAAAATCCAGCCGCTGAACAAGCCGCCCAGGATGCTGCAGTGCCGGCCGCTCAGCCCTTGGCCGCTTCGCCCGCTTTATCGCCGTGCGATCCAGACTGGGACGCGACGCCCTTGAAAGCGATGCTTGACAAAGGTGCTGCACCTGTAGCCCCTACGCCACCGGCCGACGCTTCAGCCGAATCAAGTGCGTTTACCGCCTATGCGGTTGACCCCGGTGCTGGCGATCCTTTGGTCAAAGTGCTGCACGAGTTAATCACTCACGCCGCCGAGCAAGATCGGCGTATCGCACAACTTTGCCAAACGATTGAATCAATGGGCACGAAGGTTCAAGGACAATCGGCTGCACTTGATGTGCAGCGTCTAAACAAACTAGTAGACGAATAGGCACGCGTTGAGCGTGCCGATCACGACTAATCCGCTTTAACCCCCGCTCCTTTGACGACCGCGCCCCAGGTGGTCGTTTCTGACTGAATAAACTGAGTGAATTGCGCAACGGTACCCGCGCCGTTGGTGGCGCCCAAATCGGCCAGACGCTTTTGCACTTCAGTTTTAGTCAAGGCTTTATTCATCGAAGCATTGAGCTTCTCGATAATCTCTTTAGGCGTGCCTGCAGGTGCAGCCAAACCAAACCACGAGGACACATCAAAGCCTGGAAAGCCCGACTCGGCCATCGTCGGAATGTCGGGTGCAACGGCCGCACGCTGCGGTGAAGTCACTGCGAGCGCGCGCAACTTGCCCGCCTGCACCAAGGGCCAAGCCGTTGGCATATTGTCAAACATCAACTGTACTTGTCCGCCAACCAGATCGGTGAGCGCTGGCGCACTGCCTTTGTAGGGGATATGCGGAATATCGAGTTTGGTCTGAAACTTGAACAATTCACCCGTCATATGAATTGAAGTACCGGCACCAGAAGACGCAAAATTTAACGCACCAGGATTTTTCTTGGCATAGTCGATCAACTCTTGCACGCTATTGGCCGGCACCTTGAGGTTGACCACCATCAGGTTAGGCACCTTGGCCGCTAAGCCGATTGGGCTGAAGTCTTTGATGACATCAAATTTTAAGTTTGGATAAAGCGTTTGATTGATGGCATTGGTCACGGCCATCATGAACAAGGTATAGCCATCGGGCGCCGAGCGCACCACGGATTCAGCCGCGATGTTGCTGCCGGCTCCGGGTTTGTTTTCAACGACAACACTCTGACCCAAATCTTCGGTCATCTCTTTGGCTAACAAGCGGGCGATCACGTCTGTCGCGCCACCTGCCGAGAAGCCCACCAAGATACGGACAGGCTTATTCGGGTATGGAGCCTGCGCTTGAGCAGCTGGCACAAGCAGGCCAAAACAGGCCAGGACACCACAAGTGACACGTATGAGCCCACGTAATAATTGTTTTGATCTCATTAGAGAAGCCTTTAAGGTTTTGTATCGGCATTATAAATAAATGAGCAGCGGTGCCTTACACTTAGCTTTTCGACACGCCTTTCAACACACAAGAATACTCCGATAGATGCTAGATCAAGCCACCTCGCCCGCAAATCCGGATCAGCACACGCCGATGATGCAGCAATACCTGCGTCTCAAAGCAGAGGCAGGCCCGTTATTGTTGCTTTATCGCATGGGTGACTTCTATGAAATGTTTTACGAAGATGCCGAGCGTGGTGCAAAACTGTTAGGGTTAACTTTAACGCATCGTGGCTCTTCAAACGGCGTGCCGATTCCGATGGCGGGCTTGCCCTATCACGCAGCCGAGCAATATTTAGCTAAGCTCGTCGCTCAAGGGGTATCGGTCGCGATCTGCGAGCAAATTGGTGACCCCGCAACAAGCAAGGGCCCAGTCGAGCGCAAGATCGTGCGTATTGTCACGCCGGGCACACTCACTGACGAAGCGTTGCTGCCATCAAAAGCTGATCGCTGTGTAGCCGCGGTGTTTGTGCCACGCAAAGGTAATAAGGCGCAACGCGCTGGCGTGGCCTGGCTGAATCTGGCAAGCGGCGAATTCAAGCTTTCTGAGTGCGCCGCTGAAGCGCTTGATTCTGAACTGCACCGCATTGATCCCGCCGAAATCATTCTTGCCGACGATGCACAACTTGATCTAACGCTGCATTGCGCAGCCACTAAGATACCACCCT
>CAIYCP010000479.1 GCA_903924715.1 uncultured beta proteobacterium | reverse complement strand
GCGGTTTTTTGATTGCGGTCGCAATGTTGATCGTGTTGAATGTATGCCTGCATTTGTGGAAGATCAGTCGTCCGGTCTTAGTCAACGCGTCAACTCAGGCGAACCTTGATCTTGTTGCAGGCTTACGCGTCGAGCGCGAACGGCTACAGGCGATTTTGGATGGTGCCTGTGAAAGCGTTGAACTTCGAGTGCTTAGACAGCGCAACTAATCACAGATCAAGAACGCCATGCAAACACTCCCCATCTTGACTGAACGTGACTCGGTCGACGTACAAACGATCAATAGTCAACCGATTTTTAGCTACTACAACCGGCTCGTGACTTTGCTAGAGCGTGATACGTTTGATGGGGGCTTATCGTCTTTTTTTGCTACCCCGGTGATTCATCTCAGGCTAAATGGTATGTCGTGGGCCACTCAGCACTCGGGTCCTCTTCGCAGCTTTAATGAATTAAGCGCGGCTGAAAAAGTGGCGGCCGCCGCACAGCTTAGAGAAAAGTGCAGGCGCGTCCGGGCGATCGCCAATAAGGTTGGGGCCAGCGCGACGACTGCGGCAATGTATGGCGAACAGGCGTTGTTAGGGATGTTGTCAACACCGAATGCCTTAGGTTCAATTTTTATGGTTGGCGAGCAGGTGGTGGCGCAGTGGGGGTGCAAGCCGTTTGGCGATGCTGAGGGTTCGCTTGACCTAGATGTTCAGTTGTCTAAAATTTTTAATGGTGAGGCGAGTGTGGATCGGCAGGCTGTCGAGCCCTCTACTGCCGTTGCCGCCACATCGACGGGGTCTGTGTTTGCGCGCGCGTGGCGCTGGTTTGTCTTAACGCTATTGATTGGTCTGTCATTAGCGGGTGGGCTGTATCGACAAGATCCGCCGCAGGTGCAAGCGGGGTCTTCACTTGCAGAAGAGAACCAATTGCGTGTCCAGATTGCACAGTTGTGGAACAAAATCGATGCAAAGGCAGTCAGTTGTTTGGCTCCGGTCAAGGCGCCAGGCTCGAATGAATAGTAAGCTGCTCAATAAGAATAAGGCGCATCGCCAAACGGTTGCGCGCGTGCTCAATGCATTAAAGCCGCAGTGGGTGCTTGATATTTGTTGTGGTGATGGCTGGTTACCCAAGGCGTTAACGCAGGCAGCGGTCGTAGATGGGATCGATTTTTACGAGAAAGCGCCTCTAGGTTATACATACTTTGAAACAGCGGATTTTAATAAAGGGATACCAGACGCCTTTGGGCAGTACGATGCCGTCATTTGTTGTGAGGCGATGGGTTATCTGCAGAATCCTGGCTTATTTTTGCAGAGCGTGCGTCTGCACCTCAAACCGGGCGCAACATTTGTGTTGTCGTTGCCCAATCCAAACTATGCCGGCGCTCGGCTCAATCATTTGATCCAAGGATTTCCGCGCTCGTACTCTGGGTTTGCGCAGAACTCGACAGCTGAATCCCATATGCCTTGGTTAGCACTTGGTTTATTTCAACTTTGGCTATTGCTAGGCTTGAATGGTTTCGCAAACATTCAGGTGCACGAAGTGGATGAAAAAAAACCGCGTCGGCAGTCTGAAAGACTCATCGGCTGGCTGATTAAAGGGTATGCGCGTAAAAAAATGAAGTCAGCGCCCTCAGCGGCGGTCGCTGAGCTCTGGCGTCAGGCGCAAACGGACCAGGTTGTGTACGGTCGGCAATTGGTGGTCTCTGCTACATTAAGTTAGCACGTCCCTCTTCAGTTATTTTTTATCGATTCAATCGTTCAATGACAAATAAAGAAAATACTTCTTCAGTCGATGTCACCGCGCGCCTGACACAGTTTATTCACGACTGCCAGTGGGACGCGGTTCCAGAAAAGGTGCGACACGAAGCGAAGCGTTCGTTGTTGAATTATTTTTCAGTCGCGCTCTCAGCGTGTTTTGATCCGACGATCGAGCGTGCTGCGCAGGTGTTAGGCCGTTTTTCTTCTGCACAGCAGGCCACCGTGATCGGTCGAGGGCAACGATTGGATATGTTGACGGCCGCTGCGTTAAACACGATGGCATCCAATGTTTTTGATTTTGATGACACGCACATTCCAACAATTATTCATCCGACTGCGCCGGTTGCGCCTGCCGTCTTCGCGTTAGCCGAAACTCAACGCCTAAGCGGCATTGAGCTGCTACTCGGCTTTATTTTGGGCGTAGAGGCTGAGTGCCGAATCGGCAACGCGGTCTCTCCTGGTCACTACGCGCGCGGCTGGCATATCACTTCGACCTGCGGGGTGTTTGGGTCTGCGATGGCCACGGGTAAGCTGCTAGGCTTAAGCGCGCAGCAATTAGTCTGGGCGATGGGTTCAGCCTCGGCGCAGGCCTCGGGCTTGGTTGAAACCTTGGGCACTATGGCTAAAAGCGTCAGTATGGGTAATGCTGCGCGCAACGGTATGCTCTCTGCGTTACTCGCGCAACAAGATTTCGACGGGCCAGCTCGTCCGCTTGAGGGCGTGCGCGGATTTTTAAATGTGACAGCCGATTCACCCGATTGCTTGAGTATCGTCAGTGAGTTGGGTTCGCGCTGGGAGCTCTTGAATAATACGTACAAGCCTTTTCCGTGCGGTGTGGTGTTGAACCCTGTGATTGAGGCCTGTCTGGGGTTGGCGAAGAGCCCCGTATTGTTAAAGCAGGGTTTAGACGCGATTGTGCGCATTGAACTGGTTGGTCATCCGCTGTTGCGTCAACGCACCGACCGACCAAACATTACGACGGGGCGCGAGTCGCAGGTCAGTGCGCAACATGCGGTGGCGGTTGCGCTGACGCGTGGACGGGCGGGTTTGGCTGAGTTTAGCGATGAGGCGGTGTCAGATCCAGCCTTGCGTGACTTGGGCCGTCGCGTGTGTTTTGTGGAGGATGCCTCTTTTGCTGTTGAGGCGGCCACAGTGAAGCTGCATTTCGAGTCGGGCGAAATCCTGTGTGTTGAAGTGGATATTGCACGCGGTGCGCGCGCGAAACCTTTAACTGATCAAGATCTTGAAAACAAAGTTCGAACGCTTTGTGAGTATGGCGGGTCCGGTTGTCATCCAGAACCCTTGATCGATGCGGTCTGGACGATGGATCGTGCCTCAGATGTGGGGCAGTTGATGCGCTTAGTTGCTGGGCAGACCCAAAAATAAATAAATGATGAGAGGCCGGCCATGTATCAAATAATAAGTGAATCAAAGCAGTTGGCGCAACGACTGAGGCACGGGTTTACTGTGTCTGGTTTGGCGTGTTTGCTATTCAGTGCGCTGGTATCTGCACCCGTCTTGGCACAGCCGGCGTTTAAGCCAGCGGGTCCGGTCAAAATTGTTGTGATGTTTCCGCCGGGGGGAGGTACCGATGCCGTGGCGCGTATTGTGGGCGAAAGGCTAACCGAGTTGTGGCAGCAACAGGTCATCATCGAGAACAAGGCTGGCGCCCAAGGCAATATCGGAACAGCCTATGCTTCAAAAGCTTCGCCAGACGGGCATACTTTGTTGATCGCGCATCAAGGGGTGCTGAGCGTCAATCCTCACCTATATAAAGACATGGGTTTGGACGTCCTCAAGGATATTGTGCCGGTTGGACGCCTCACGCAACAACCGTTTGTTCTAGTCGCGCACCCTTCGGTTTCTGCCCGCACACTCAAAGAGGTTGAGTCACTCGTTAAAAGCAAGCCTGGTCAATTCACCTATGGGTCAAGCGCGGCAGGGCCTCAACTCGCAGTCGAGCTTTTTAAGTTCACAACCGGTTCAGAGTTATTGCATGTGGCCTATAAAGGGGCAGGTCCGGCGGTGATTGACGTCTTGGGTGGCAACATTCACTTCTTAGTTGCGAACCCCTCATCTGTGGCGCAGCATGTTCAAGCAGGCAAGCTACGCGCCATTGTATTGTTTGGCTCACAGGGTGTCGGTGTGTTGCCGGGTACGCCCACTGCTTTAGAGGCAGGCTATCCCGCTTTGGCAGATATTCCGGAGTGGTACGGGTTGGCAGTTCCAGCCGGGACGCCTGCCGTCTTGATTGAACAACTCAATCGAGATATCAACACGGTTTTGGCAGAGGCTACAGTGCAAAAGCGCATTAGCGCGCTGGGGTTGAATGCCTCGCCGAGTACCCCGACTGATTTCGCCGCGCAGATTCAGCGCGATTATGCGCGATGGGGTAGTCTGATCCAGCAGGCCGGCATCCGCGCCGACTAAGCACTCGCTTGGGGGCGTTAGCCCGCAGCTTTGGGCTTGGCTGTTGTGGATTTTTTGGGTTTGGCGGTTTTAGTGGCTTTCTTTTTGGCAGTGCCACTCTTTTTAGCAGTGCTCTTTTTAGCAGCGCTCTTTTTAGGTGTTTCAGTCTTCTTGGGGGCGGTTTGCGCAGATGGGCTTGTTTGTGCGGCAACCGGGGCTACTTGAGCTAAACCAAATAAGGCGGCCAGGCATACGACGACTATTTTTTTGTTC
>CAIYCP010000478.1 GCA_903924715.1 uncultured beta proteobacterium | reverse complement strand
TGAAGAGGCCTACGCGGTGCAAGCGTTGGTGCGCCAAGCGCTCGCTCCCGAGCAAACACCGGTGGCTCGCTATTGGAAATCAGGGGCGCCCTCGCGTACGGCCCCCTTGCTGCACACCGGCCTGCTTGATGCTGGGGTATGGACTAGCCCCGCCAGCGCACCAAACTGGCCTTTTAATATGCGACTGATTGAAATCGAAATCGCACTCAAAACTAACCGCGTGGTCACGCCCGCTGAAGCGGCCACGCTGACACACGAACAGAGCCACGCCTTGATTGGCGCCATGGCCGTCACCATTGAGATCGTCGATTCTCGCTGGCAGCAGACAGGCACCCTCCAACCCCTGCTGAAGCTGGCCGACATGCAAACGCACGGTGCACTTGTCGTCGGCAATTGGATGCCCTATAGCGCCCAAGAAGGCGAGCGCGACTGGGCGCGACAACGCTGCACCGTCAAAATCGGCCAAACACCTGCGCAAGAATTTGTCGGCACGCACTCGCTTCAAGACCCGCGCTGGCTTATTCCGTTCTGGCTGCAGCATGTCACTGCCCAAGGCGCTTCAGTGCCGGCCGGCACGGTCGTGAGCACGGGGTCGTGGTGTGGCATGCCTGCCGCGCAGCCAGGCGATCTGGTCGTGGCAAGCTTTGACGGGGTCGGCATGACTTCGGTACAACTTTAAAGGAGATGGTGATGCACAAATTCTTCATCCATAGCCTGTGGGCCGCACTCACAGTGTTCTCAATAACAACGTCAACGTACGCTGATACTTTTCCAGAGCGACCCATTCGCTGGATCGTCGCTTGGCCACCCGGCGGTGGCGCCGACGTGATCGCCCGCCTGATCGGCAACCCGGTTGCCGATGAATTAGGCAAACCTGTCATTATTGAAAATCGTGCAGGGGCAGCAGGCAATATTGGTGCCGTGGTCACTGCGCGCTCGCCTGCAGATGGTTACACCATTGCGTTTGCTTACTCGGGCACGCACTCGATCAATCGCCATCTGTATAAAGAAATGCCTTTCGAAGAAAAGGACTTCACGCCCGTGGTTTTTTTGGCCTCGGTGCCACAGCTCCTTGTCGTCAACAGCAACCTGCCCTTTAAGTCTGTCAAAGACGTGATTGCGGCGGCCAAAGCAGCGCCAGGCAAACTCACCTACGGTTCAAGCGGTAACGGCGCCATCAATCATTTGGCCGGGCAGCTATTTGCCGACATGGCGGGCGTGCAACTTCAACACATTCCTTATAAGGGGGGTGCCCCCGCCGCCGCCGCACTGATGTCGGGCGAGATCGATATGATTTTTGGCGAGCCTGCGACCTTACTGCCCCATGTTGTAAGCGGCAAGTTTCGCCCGCTAGCCGTCACTGGCGATAAGCGCTCACCCACCTTACCCGAACTCCCCACCATTGCCGAGGCCGGCGTACCCGACTATGCGGTCACCTCATGGAATGGCATTTTGGCACCCGCCAACACACCCGAGTTTGCCATCAAACGCTTAAATGCCGCCTTCAACAAAGTATTAGCTGACCCTGAGATTCGCGCGCGTCTTCAAAAAATGGGCTACGAACCGGTTGGTGGACCACCAGAGCTCTTCTCTAAACACATTGAAGCAGAAACACTAAAGTGGGGCCCGGTCATCAAAAAATCTGGTTTGCAAATTAACTAAGTCATCATGATTTTTATGAGTCAAAGTGGGCTCACAGATCCCACAAAAGAGCCTGAGTGGGCGGCCTGGTATGTTGAGCACCTGCGTATTATGTGTACGGTAGACGGCATCGACTCAGCCAGGCGATTCAAAACTACAGCACCCGACTGGCCACCTTCACTGGCGATGTATTCAATTCGCTCACCCGAAGTTTTTGTTGATCCTTATTACCAAAAAATTCGCGGTATGGGGCCCTGGCTCGCGC
>CAIYCP010000477.1 GCA_903924715.1 uncultured beta proteobacterium | reverse complement strand
CGGAAAGGCAAATTTTACCGCTAAGTTCTCATAAAAAAAATGGCTGACGACGAAGAAGGGGGTAAAGCTGCAGACGCTTCAGAAATCATCGCACAATATCAAGATAAAAAAGTGGCTACGTTGATGAATGACCCTGGCATCATTCGTAATCGCCTAAAAATCGCTGCGACAATCACCAATGCCAAGGCCTATCTTGCTTTGCAAAAAGAAGGTTGGGCGTTTAGTGATTTTTTATGGCAATTTGTTGGCGGCGCATCGCAGCAAAACAAACGTGTTTCGCTCTTAGATGTTCCGGCCAAAACGACAGAATCTGATGCAATGAGTCGCGCGTTGCTTGAAGCGGGTTTCAAGTTTGTGGGGTCAACGATTTGTTACTCCTTGATGCAAGCCTCGGGCATGGTCAATGATCACTTGGTCGAATGCCACCGACATTCGGTACTTGCTAAGTAAGCATAGATAGCCTTGTTTTCATCTTCGATAAGAATCTAGTTTTTCGCTTAAGGCCTCAACCGCCTTTGTCAACGCGTAAAGTTCTTTCTCTTTCATCATGTCGATCTTTTGATGCAGCAATTCAATCTCTAGCTCGGCTTTGACATTGACTTCAAAATCATTGGTCGCTTGCCGGCGGTCAATTTCAGAAAGTCGATTCTGACTCATCATAATGGCGGGCGCCGTGTAGGCCGCTTGAAATGACAACATGAGATTGAGCAGAATATAGGGGTATGGATCCCAGACATTAGTTTGATTGACTGAGTTGTATCCAATCCAGCCCAAGATGCAGACGCTTTGAATGATGATGAACTTCCAGGAGCCTACGGTTTTGGCGACGCGATCAGAAATTTTTTGACCCGGTGTCAGTTCTTGACCGATATCGGTCAGATGGGTTGCAACCTGCGTTGGATATTTCTCACGGTGCTGTCGTCGATGCTTGCGCAAAACTTCCAAGACCTGTAGATCTTGATGAGTGGGGGTGGTGGCCATCGAGCGACTCCTAGAGAATTTAAGCGTAGTGAGATCTTGTTGGGTTTGGGAGGTTGGTTTTCATTTTCTTGACTCAGGTCAAGAAAGTAAAGGATCTTAATTAAATATCTTTTTTAACTTCTTATTTGATAGGGCTTACAAGGAGATCAATCTGATTGTTGGAGTAATCTGAATGTATTGCAGCAGGCAATGAAAACAGAGTGCTTCACAGGAATATCTAGATGCCCAATGCGAGAGCGACAATCGCCAAAATGCTCGCATTACGAAAGTGGTGTAAGCAAAATCTGCCCACTGATGATTCAATGATTGCGTATGAGTTGATCTTGTTGTTAGCTGAGGCTCACTATGATGTGCGTGAGTTGACGATTAAACAAACTTTTAGCTCGTTACCTTACTCATACACCGCTGTTCGCCAACACTATAAGCGATTCTTGAAAGATGGGTGGATTACGCTCGTACCAAACGCGGACGACAAGCGAGTAAAGCATGTCAAGCCCAGCCCAGCGCTCATCAAGTTGATTAAGCGATATACCGAAATGGCGGACGAAGTTTTCGGTTGAGGCGCGTCATGCGGCGCAGCGAACAGGCGATCACCTTCAAGCCTTCGCGTTAAAGGCTAGTGCCGTTCTGGGGCTCTTACTCCTGAACGGCACTGATTTATCAAAATGCCTTGTTAATCGAGATGCTGATAGCTTGAGTCGTTGTTTTGGCGGTGCTGCTGCCGATGAGTGAACCCGAATAATTGACGTTCGTATTGCCGTTGGTATTATTAAACGTCGAAGAGTAATTTGCAGTTTGATTGGGCGTCATCGAAATATTGTAATTAACGTCAATAAACCACGATGCGTCTAAAAAGTAGGTCGCACCAACTGTGAGCGCTCCGCCAACAACCCACTGAGAGCTAGAGAAGTTCTGCGGAGCCCCTGAAATATCAGTGCGCTCGCCTTTGATATCTGCAAAGCCAATCAGGTTATCAATTTTGGTATTAATTTGGGAAAGCGTTGGACCCGCACCGGCATAAACAAAACCTTTTTCAAATGAATGTCCGATAAAGGGCATCAACGAAAATTGATGTGCGATATTTGTCTTAAATGACTGGACGACCGCATTTCCTGTGAAGGGCGTGGCTCCGTATGAGCCGTATTGAGGGATTAAAAAGGAGTTAGTTGTCGAGCTTTGCCCTAGTCCGTTATACCCAAATTTGGCGCCCCAGAGCCATTGCGAACTTTGAAAATGTTCGAAATAACCAGCTTGCACCACAGGGGCAAATCCAGTTTGAGATCCCATGCCAAGGCTGACCGGTGGTCCGCCCGCGGTGCCGGATGACATATAGGCACCCGTCGTTTTGTTGTAAGCATCAGATAAGCCGGTTGCCTCAATGCTCTGATTATTGAAATCGGTTGTATTGACGCTACCGCCAAGGCCAAAATAAAACGCTCGATTCGGTACGATGGACTGCGCACTTGCGATGCCCTGTGCTGCGCAAAGCGCAAGAGGTACCGCGAAGACCCGTAGTTTTTTCATGTGATACTCCAGTGATAAAAAGAGAGACGATGGACGCGCGGAGTGACGAGGCGCCGTCAGGGTCGACAGTGCCTTTTATTGCGTCAGAATATTGGTGCGTTCGGTAGTGGCTTTATTGAAATCCTCAGGACGAGGATGACTTGGCGCTGTAGAAAAGCGCTGGCGCACGAGAGGTTACACGAATAAGGTGAGTTTTCAGTCTAACAGAACTTAATAAAAGCCCCTGATTTGTAGGGCGGTCGCTCTTAGGCAATTTTGCTGCCTAAGATTGTTACCAACCGTCATACGTAGCTTTATCGTTCTAAATAGTGATTAAAAAATAAACCGATTTCGGAAAATGCCTCTTTAGTTTCAGGGGCATTAATGTCTCGGTAATACTGAGCGTGGGATTGCCCTTCAAACACTTGAAGACTCGACGGTACACCAGCATTACGAAGTTTTCTGTGAACGCGAACGGTGTTACTGAGCAACAAATCACGAGTGCCCGTTGTCAGAATGGTTGGCGGAAAGCCCGAGAAGTCTCCGTATACCGGCGAAAGCATTGGGTCTTTAGGATCGTGTCCGTTTGTGTAAAGTGCCGCACGCATATCGCAATTGGCACCAAACGCCACGAGTACGTTATCGACCATGTGGTTTGTTTGAAAAGAATCGCCAGCGCCCGTTAAGTCTGACATCGGCGTACCAGGTGCGATCGCTGCCGGCAAAGGTAATTTGTCCCGCTTGGCTCTAAGAACCATTGCTAAGGTCAGATTGCCGCCGGCCGATGATCCGAAAATCCCCATTTTTTTTGGATCATGCGTTTTAGTTGTCGCACTCCACACTTTCATCGCGTCATCGAGTGCGGCAGGGTAGGGATGGTCTGGGGGCATTCGATAATCCACCGAGATCACCTTGATGTGCTCGAAACCTGCCATATAGATCGCTTCGACGGTGCCTGATAAGCCAGGCGAACTGACAAAGCACCCTCCGTGAACGTGGATCAGCAGTCTGTCTTTGTTTTGTGGAGAGATGAGTGTAGGCGTCACACTGAATGCTTTTACGCCATCAATGACTGTTGATTCGACTTTGACCTGCAGCTTTTCTAAAAGTGCCGGTATCGTTTTTTCAGTAGCGGCGGCACCTGCGGCAACCTGTTCGCGCCAACCGTCTGCGGTGGTTGGAATGATATTCCAGGTGGGCGTTAAGGGTGCT
The DNA here is from genome assembly GCA_903924715.1 of uncultured beta proteobacterium. Classification (GTDB taxonomy): domain Bacteria; phylum Pseudomonadota; class Gammaproteobacteria; order Burkholderiales; family Burkholderiaceae_B; genus Zwartia. Next base: position 1,298 of record CAIYCP010000477.1, on the reverse strand, counting down.
GCGATCATTTTTTGAATTGCCGGGCTCGCCGTGCTAGGAACAGGGAGTGATTTCGCGGGGACCTCACGCGGTGACAGAGTCTGAGCTAAGCTTGCTTGGAGCGGCAACAACATGGGCAATACAAGTGCAATCATATTTTTTTGTTTCATTTTTTTAATTTTATTTCTAGTGTGTGACGAGCATTGGTTCAAAGATACATGACCAGAACCATTTTTATCACGCTTAAATTAGTGATCCGAATAGTTAAAGGCTCGAGGAATCGATAAGCGCCTTAAGACGAAATAAATCATCATCGACGTGTTGATGCGACATCAGCACGTGTGGATATTCGAGGGAAAGGATGACGTACATACAAACACCAATCAGTGCGACATAAAGAACAGCCAAAAACCAATCGTGTTCTTTTTTAATGGCCATGGTATAGCCTATTAGTAGCCCACCAATTGATAATAAGGTGAATAAAAATTGCATCAATAGCTCAGGCGGATGGGATTTCATTTTAAGAATCCCCTTGTTAAAAACAGCCGTTAAATTCATGATCGCAGGATTAAGGATCTGATCGACTAGCAGTCGATTTTCGGGCGCTGTTCGCTGACTGGCGGTAATCGTGTCTTCATTAATCTTTCTGACTAAAGAGATCACTTGCTCGCTGTTGATATTGAGTTGCTCATACGTGATCGTGTTATGGACCGCACCCAGACGAAAATTTAAAAGCTCTTTTAGCGTTTTTTTAATATCTTGTTGATCGACAGCATTTAAATATTTGACAGATATGTACACTTCTTTGATCGCGCTAGCTTGTGCTCGATTGGCGTCGATTCTGCTGTAGTAGTTCGATGTTGCAGTTGAAAAGGCAAATCCTAAAACTAGGGCGGATAAAGCGAAAATGGCTGTCACTAAGTTATCTCTAATTGGCACTGCCCCATTTTGTTTTTTTAGTCGGTACTCTCCAAAGACCCACCCAATACCGATGAACAGTAAAATAGAGACAACGAAAATAAGCGGCGACAGCCGGTTGAGCCCAATATGTTCGACAATGAACGCTTGCATCGGTTGATCCTAATTATTTGAGTTTGAAGATTGTTAAAATTAAGCTCGTCCGGGCGGCTGATTTCTAGTGCTCTTGTGGGCAAACTAAAAGACAGCCTTTTTGCAATGCGCAATGGTCATAATGTATTTCATCGCCAGTGTGTGCACAAGCGCTCATATTGTTCATTCATTTCCAGCCCTTCGCCTGCTCTGACAAATGCTTTTTGAATATCGTCGCGATTGGGGATAACTTCTTGCCTTTCTATATT
>CAIYCP010000476.1 GCA_903924715.1 uncultured beta proteobacterium | reverse complement strand
GTGAGGGCGATCGAATCGAGATCTATCGCTCGCTCATTGTCGAGCCAAAAGCTGCGCGGCGCCGTCGTGCTATTCATCGTGAAAAAGTGCGTAATATCAAAAAGAAAATGCCGATTGATGATTTAACCGTATAAGACCGAACGACAGGAGACCACGATGGATCTGGAACTAAGCGCTGATCAAGTTGCCTTTGCACAGGCTGCAAAAGAGTTTGCGTTAGGCGAACTTGCTCCCCATGCTGCGCGTTGGGATCAAGAGTCTATTTTTCCGATCGAAACGATCAAGCTTGCCGGGCGAATGGGATTTGGGGCAATGTATGCTTCGCCCGAAATCGGCGGGCTGGGCTTGCCTAGACTAGATGCGACATTGGTGTTTGAAGAGATGGCGGCCATTGATCCTTCGACCGCAGCATTTTTAACCATTCATAATATGGCAGCGTGGATGGTTGGTGAGTGGGCCACTGCATCTGTGCGCGCGCACTGGGGGACCCAACTCGCTTCGGGTGAAAAGCTTGCCTCGTATTGTCTGACAGAGCCTGGCTCTGGGTCTGACGCGGCATCGCTGACTAGCAATGCGGTCCTTGAGGGGGCGCATTACGTGTTGAATGGTGCAAAGGCCTTTATCTCGGGCGGTGGCGATACCGATGTGTTAATCGTGATGGCGCGTACGGGAGGCAGCGGTCCTTCTGGTGTTTCAGCGTTCGTGGTGCCCGCAGATTTGCCTGGCATTAGTTTTGGCCGCAAAGAAAATAAAATGGGCTGGAACAGTCAAAGCACGCGAGCAATCAAATTTGAAAATGTGCGTATCCCTGTTGAAAACCTTTTAGGAAAAGAGGGCGAAGGTTTTAAGATTGCAATGCGCGGTCTGGATGGTGGTCGGATTAATATTGCAACCTGCTCAGTGGGTGCAGCACAAGGCGCGCTGGATGCGGCGCACGCCTACATGCTTGAGCGCAAACAGTTCAAACAACCACTCGCGGGTTTTCAGGCGTTGCAGTTTAAGTTTGCAGATATGGCGACGCACACCGTGGCCGCTCGACAAATGGTGCGACTCGCTGCGTGTAAGTTGGATGCGGGTTCGGCAGATGCGTCAACCTATTGTGCAATGGCCAAACGTTTTGCAACAGACCTCGGCTTTCAAGTGTGTCTGGATGCACAACAATTACATGGTGGCTATGGTTACCTAAAAGACTATCCCCTTGAGCGTTTGGTGCGTGATACGCGCGTACATCAAATCCTTGAAGGAACAAACGAAATTATGCGAGTCATCATTGCTCGCCAATTACTTGAAAAAGGCGCTGACGTAAGATGAGCGAAGTCAACAGTGAAACTGCAGTTGTTTTGTTCGAAGAGTTGGTTTGTACAAATGGCATGCGGATTGGCATTGCCACACTGAACACACCGAAAACATTAAACGGGTTGTCGCTCGAAATGACCCGGCTTCTCGCCGATAAGATTGAGGTCTGGGCGAACGATCCAAAGCTTGCCGTGCTTGTTTTAAAGGGCGCGGGCGACAAGGCTTTCTGTGCGGGCGGTGATCTACACGCTTTGCACCACAGCATGGTTGATAACCAGGGTCGCGCAGCGATCGAGAATCAGCATGCAGGTACTTTTTTTGCTGAAGAGTATGCCCTGGATTATCGTTTACATACGTTTCCCAAGCCTATTCTCGTTTGGGGAGATGGCATCGTGATGGGCGGGGGCATGGGGCTCATGATCGGTGCGAGCCACCGCGTTGTTACCGATACTTCACGTTTGGCGATGCCAGAAATTTCGATTGGCTTGTTTCCCGATGTGGGTGGCACTTGGATGCTGAATCGCTTGCCGGGTAAAACGGGATTGTTTCTAGGTTTGACGGGTGCGCAGATTGGTGCGGCTGATGCTTTGTTTGCGGGCCTGGCGGATTACCACCTCACACGAAACTTGTGGCCTGCGTTGCTTGAGCAGTTGCTGACAAAAGCGTGGGTGAATAGTGCGCAGCACTCTCGCCTTCAGAATGATGCGTTGCTTGATGACCTGTTGGCAAACCTGGCGAGCACGCCAGCTGTGGCGGTGGGTCCCTTGCAGCAACATCTTTCCTTAATTCAGAACTGTTGTGCGGGTTCTGACTTGAATCGAATCGTTGCTGCGGTGTTGGCGCTGACAGAACATACCGACCCGTGGTTGCAACGTGCAGCCAAAACACTCGCCGCCGGCTCTCCAGGATCTGCGCGATTGACGTTCACTTTGCTTAAACGCGTTAAACATCTTTCGCTTGCAGATGCCTATCGGGTTGAATGGATGGCTGGCTTAATGTGTGCGTCGCACGGTGATTTTCAAGAGGGGATTCGCGCGCTCTTGATCGATAAAGACAAGCAGCCAAAATGGAATCCAGCACATTTGAGCGATGCAACGCAAGCTTGGGTAGAGAAGTTTTTTACTCTACCTTTTTCAGCGGAGCAGCATCCTTTGTATCGACTGGGTACTGACTGAAGTGCTTGAGGTGTTCAAGCGACGTGAATCAATTAGGCGTGGTCGAATAGGGCAAAGCGGCGAGCTTGATTGCTGCGCCGTCGCGCGCACCCAGATGCAAGGCGTTATGCTCAAGTGCTTCAAACGTGGTTTCGAATAGCACATAACCAGTGCTTGAGCCCGTTGCTTGCGAGTCAGAGACTTGGGTCACGTTAATCACACGCCCACAGGCCTGCTCAGAGCCCAGTGCATCATATATATCGAGGCCTGCACGCAGCTCGAGTGTTTGGGTTTGTTCGATCGTGCCAAAATGCATCCGGCGTTTGACCGTGCCGCGATAATGGCTACGCGCCACAATCTCTTGTCCTGGATAACAACCCTTCGTAAAGCTCACACCTTCGATTAAGTCAAGGTTGAGTGTTTGCGGGATGAGCAAGTCTTGTGTACCTGCTTCGATCCAAGGTAGGCCAGTGGCAATATCTTGACTATGCCACGTTTCATTGCGTTCGAGCCTATAGCTGAGCCCAAGGGCTTGGCACGCCCGAAGGTGAGTGTCATTTGCCAGCCACCACCAGCGTACATTTTGTTGAGCGGGTAGGGTGGATGCCGACGGCGCGCAGATCCATACGCCGGTTTGACTGGCGATCATTTGCCAAGCGGTTTGAGGTAGCGCATGTCCAAGTTGCTGGCTCAGTGCTGGGCACTGGTTTACTGCGATCGATACGCCCACAACCCGGTAGGTGCTTGGGGCGAGTTTCACTTTTGCCCTTAGAACAAACATGCTTAGGCGCTTGAGTACAGCCGGCAAAATGTCTTTGCGCATCAGGCCGATCAGGATCGAAGCGCCGGGCGCATCTTGGACGACTGCCTCGGGTTGCTTGCCGATGATCATGGTCGCCAATAACCGACCTTGCGCGGTGCAATACCCGGCGAGTCGTGCCTGGGTAGGGTCTACGGAGGCAATGTCATTGGTGAGTTGCCCTTGCAAGAACGATTGGGCGTCAGCGCCAATCGCATCAAACACAGCTAAATCCTCTAAAGGATAGATTGCCAGGGTCTCAGGCAGGCGCTGAGCCTCAGTTGCTGCAGTCTGGGCGAGTATCGGGTGCATAAGCCTTAGTCGTTCGTTTTTGAATCACCAAGATACATATTAAACTGTCACCCCTATGAATGCCTTGAATAGACTTCTGCTTTATCTGGTTTTACCCGTGGTTCTGCTGTTGGGCGGAATCGTTGCGACCACCTATTTTTGGGTGCAGCGTCCACTAGAGCTTCCGACAGAACGGGTTGACATTTTGGTACCCCCTGGTGCGACGCCCTCAAAGATTGCGCAGCTGATTAATCAGGCGGGTATTCCACTGAATGCGTATGGCTTTAGTGCTTTGGCACGCGTGGGCGAACTTGACACTAAGATTAAAGCGGGTGGTTACCAAATTGTGCGAGGTGATAGCCCCTGGACCGTGTTACGCCGAATGGCATTGGGTGATGTGACTGCACGGCAAATTACGCTTGTTGAGGGTTGGAATCTGCGTCAGATTCGTGCGGCATTGGCCCAGCATCCGGATATTAAACAGACACTTGGACCAAAAAGTGAGTCAGAACTACTGAAGCGATTAGATCCACGTGGTCAGTTCAGTTCGGCTGAAGGATTATTTTTTCCGGATACATATATATTTCCAATCGGAACAACAGATGTCGAGTTACTTGAGCGCGCAGCCCGGACTCAGCAGCGAATTCTAGAGCAGGCATGGCCGACTCGGGCGCCTAACAGCCTGCTTAAAAATCCCTATGAGGCGTTGATCTTGGCATCGCTGATTGAAAAAGAGACGGGCCATGCGCCCGATCGCAATCGGATTGCTGGCGTGTTTAGCAATCGGTTACGGATCAATATGCCGCTACAAACGGATCCCACTGTCATTTATGCCTTAGGCGAAAACTACAGTGGCAAATTACGCAAACCGGATTTAGCGGTTGATTCAGCCTATAACACGTACACTCATACCGGATTGCCGCCGAGTCCCATTGCCAGTAGTGGACGCGCGGCGCTGGCTGCCGCACTGAACCCTGAGAAACATAATTATCTGTACTTTGTTGCAAAAGGGGACGGCAGTAGCGCGTTCGCTGCCACTCTGCCTGAACACAATAAGAATGTGTCCACCTATTTATTGAGTCGAAAGCCATGACTACAACGCAACGCGGGCTTTTCTTAACCTTAGAAGGGGTGGATGGTGCGGGGAAAAGCACGCACGTGCAATGGTTGGTCGACCAACTGAGCGCACGTAGGGTGCAGGTGGTCTGCACGCGCGAACCTGGCGGTACTGAGTTGGCTGAAAAGCTCAGAACACTGCTACTGCACGAAGACATGACGCTTGAATGCGAAACCTTGTTGATGTTCGCAGCGCGCGCTGAACATATACACGCGGTGATTGAACCGGCACTTTGCGCGGGGCAGTGGGTTGTTTGTGATCGGTTTACCGATGCAACCTTTGCCTATCAAGGCGGTGGTCGTGAGCTTGGCGTCGAGCGGATCGCGACACTTGAACACTGGGTACACCCAAATTTACAACCTGATTGCACCTGGCTGTTTGATGTGCCACTCGCCATTGCGCGCGAACGGCTGAATCGCACGCGCGATCAAGATCGTTTTGAAAAAGAGGCAGATGCTTTTTTTGAACGCACGCGAGGGGTATATCTTGCGCGTGCAGAACAGCAGCCGCAGCGGATTCAAAGAATCGATGCCACGCAGAGCATCGAGCAGATCCGTGAGCACTTAGGGCGACAGCTCGATCAGCTTATTGAACATCGGCGGATCGTATGAGCGCCGCGCAGTTTCTACCCTGGCAAATCGAAACGGCGCAGCAATGGCTTGGGCAGCGCGAACGCTTTGCGCACGCATGGCTTGTGCATGGCTTAGCCGGAATTGGTAAACGCGAGTTTGTTTTTGCGGCTGCGGCTGCGTTGATGTGTGAGTCGCCTTTGAACGGTTTGGCTTGTGGTCAGTGCTTGGCTTGCGGTTGGGTTGCTAAAGGACATCATCCTGATTTGAAACGTGTGCGTCCTGAGGTGATGGCGCTTGAAGAGGGTGCGGATCAAGATGAGGAAGAGGGGGGAGAGGCAACAGCGGTGATTGAAACAACGGGTTCAACCAAGCGCGCGCCTTCTAAAGATATCAGGGTTGAGCAAATTCGCAATCTGAACCCCTGGTTTAATAACGCGACGCACCGTGGAGGGTATCGGGTTGCCTTGATCTACCCCGCCGAGGCGCTGACGCATATTTCAGGTAATGCCTTGCTAAAGGTTCTTGAAGAGCCACCTCCAGCGACGATTTTTTTATTGGTTGCAGATGCGCCCGATCGGCTCTTGCCTACGTTGCTTTCCCGTTGCAGGCGTTTGCCTTTGGCAACGCCTTCAAGCGCGATCGCACAGGCCTGGTTAGCCGGACAGCAGGTGACGAATGCACCTGCCTGGCTGGCTGCGGCTGGTGGTGCGCCTGTTTTGGCAAAAAAAATGGCCGACACCCAACCGCAACCCTGCCCAGAATGGCTGACGACATTTTTGAAAAACCTTGAGGCAGGCACTACACCCAATATTGGTCAGCTTGCCGACGCGCTTTCAAAAGAACCCTCGGTCCAATGGATCGATCTGTTGCAGCGTTTGGTGATTGACCTGAATCTGAGCGTTCATGGTCTGGGGATTCGGTATTTTCCGATTTTGAAACAATCGTTGAGCAAACTGAGCGTCAATCTCGCCCCCGAGCGTCTCAGTGAGCTTGGCGAGTGGTTAGGGCAGCAGCGTCGCGTGGCAGGGCACACGTTAAATGGCAAGTTGTTTGCCCATGCGATTCTGCAGCGTATCGCAGCAACCTGCCAACTTAAAGCGGTTACTAGGTCTTAATACTTTATGTTTGTAGATTCGCATTGCCATGTCGATTTTCCTGCGCTCGTTGAGCAAATGCCCGATATTCTGCAAAGGATGCAGACCAATCGCGTATCTCATGCGTTATGCGTCAGCGTCAATATGCCTGATTGGCCGGCACTGATTAACCTCGTCGAGCGACACGCCCCCTTGTGGGCCTCGGTTGGGGTGCATCCAGACTATGAAGAAACGATTGAACCCACGATCGAAGATTTGGTTTCTCGAAGCGCGCATTCGCGCGTGGTGGCGATTGGTGAAACAGGCCTGGATTACTTTCGTTTAACCGGCGATCTTGAATGGCAGCGAGAGCGTTTTAGGTGTCATATTCGAGCGGCCCGAGCGTGTCAGTTGCCTCTCATTATCCACACGCGTTCTGCTGCAGCAGACACCTTGCGTTTAATGCGTGAAGAGGGGGCTGAACAGGTTGGTGGCGTGATGCATTGCTTTACCGAGTCTTGGGAGGTCGCTGAAGCTGCGATAGAGATGAATTTCTACATCTCGTTTTCAGGAATTGTGACCTTTAAAACAGCGACTGCATTACAAGAAGTTGCAAAACGGGTTCCACTTAATCGTTTATTAATTGAAACAGATTCACCTTATTTGGCACCTGTTCCTCATCGTGGAAAATTAAACGATCCGTCTAAAGTTATTCATGTTGCTGAAAAGATCGCTGAACTTAGAGACTGAGATCGGAGAGCGTCGTGTAGG
>CAIYCP010000475.1 GCA_903924715.1 uncultured beta proteobacterium | reverse complement strand
GATTTAGTCAAGTTTTTATCAAAAATTTTGTTGGCATGTCTGCTTGTCATAGCCGTTGGCTGGGCAACTTACATAGGTGTGCGCTTCTACCACGCCGAACAAGTGGCCTACCGCTGGGTGTCTGGCTTAGCCGCCAAAGAGGCAGAGTTCGAGAAAAAGGTCGCGAGTGGCGGGGGTAACACGCTCACGGGCTACGCAACGCCTGATCGTGCCAAGGTCATTGAGGGGATTGAAGGCAACCTTTCTGGGCTGACCTATGACGCATTGCAAAAACGTCTCTGGGCTGTAGCAAACAAGCCCACCGCGCTCGTTGCCCTGTCAATCGACGGGCAGTTGCTGGCAACCTACCCCCTCAAAGGGATGTCTGACGTCGATGGCGTCGCCTGGATCGGCGGCAATCGGCTCGCGCTCGTCAATGGCAAGCGTAATCGCATCGCGCTCGTTGAAATCCCGGTCACACCGCAAACCATCGATACCACCCGTGCATTTTCTTTAGTGCTGAGATTCGGCGAGGCTGAAGATAGCAACTACGGGTTTCAGGGTTTAGGCTACGACCTGAAACGAGACCGCCTCTATATCGCCAAAGAACATAGTCCACGGGCGCTTTACCGGGTGAGTGGCCTGAACTACCTTCAAGCGCCCGATTCTCGAGGCCTCAGAATTGAAAATGTGAGTCGTTGGCTGGATGAAGTGCCCTTCGCAACCGACCTCTCTTCAGTCGAGGTCGACCCAGCGACTGGACGGGTGTTTTTGCTAAGCGAAGAATCCCAAATAATTGTGCAGCTTGACGGAGATAGCGGTGAGGGGCGCGGAATGTTGTCGTTATCCTCAAAAGGCGCAACGCCCATGCCTCGCCCCGAAGGCATCGCGACCGATGAAGGTGGCAACCTGTATATCGTAAGCGCCCCAAATCTGTTCTACCGCCTTCGCAAGCCCTAGTGGCGACGCAGGGCATCAAGACGGTTTAGACATGGCTCGGCTACCACGCCTGTATGCCCCAGCAATCGCGCAACTCATCACCGCGCAATTCGCCAGCGCGATCAACCTCGCACCGAGCCCCGCAGCAGCGCAAAGCTACCAACTTTTATTAACCTGGCTTGGCCAAAGTGCCCAACTGCATAACCTGTCTGTGCACGGTTGGTGCCTGTCGCCCAAGAACCTATCCTTACTTTTAACGCCAAGCGATTCTCTTGGCGTGCCTCGACTGATGCAGGACTTAGGCCGCAGGCTCGCTGCGCACTTAAAAATTGGCACGGTGTTCAGTGGGCGATATCGATCCACGATCCCCGAGCCTGAGCATTGGGTACTTCCTAGCCTGATTTGGCTTGAGCGTAACCCGGTGCGTGAGGGCTTAGTCAGTGAGCCCTCGCAATGGGCCTGGTCGTCGTCTGTTTCACACACAGAGGGCGGCGACGCACGTGCCCCATGGTTGCAACCGCATCACGACTATTGGCTCTGTGGCAACACCCCCTTTGATCGACAGGCTGCCTATCATGACCTGCTCAACCAGGGAAACACGGTTGCTCAGGAGCAAAAAATAGGGTCAGCACTACGAGGCCAATGGGGCTTGGGTAGCGCCACTTTTTTAACTGAGCTAGGCACCTCTGCCAATCGACGGGTCACGCCAGGGGTACGTGGTCGACCCAAGCGGGCCATCTAGTTAACTGGTGCGTCCCCATTTAGTTTGTCTTATTCTGACTTCTCGAGTTAATTAGGGACGCACCCCAATTAAATCCTCTTGCAGTGCCGCATTTTCAGGCGTATTGTCTCTGCCTCGCACTGCAACATGCCTTTAGTGGTTCCGGAGCACCTTATGCAAACTTTTCCCTTGAAATTTCAGCCCGCCGCGCAGAAACAATCCGCGGCAATTGGTCACAGCGGCCTACCCAAAGCCCAAGGGCTTTATTCGCCCGCGAACGAGCATGATGCCTGCGGCGTCGGCTTTGTTGCGCATATCAAGGGGCAAAAAAGTCATTCGATCGTGCAGCAAGGTCTGAAAATCCTTGAAAACCTCGATCATCGTGGCGCAGTTGGTGCCGATAAGCTCATGGGTGATGGCGCGGGTATTTTGATACAAATTCCTGACGCCTTCTTTCGACAAGATCTCGCGCGCCAAGGTGTG
>CAIYCP010000474.1 GCA_903924715.1 uncultured beta proteobacterium | reverse complement strand
TACCTTGGCTGGTTGCTTAAGCGCCTTCCGGGCCGAGATATTCAAGGTTTTTTGTATGTGACGAATTCCTTACGGTTATGATGGAAATATGAATAATTCGCCAGATCCACAGCTCGAGTATTTACGAGTTCCGCCACATTCAATCGAGGCCGAACAGTCAGTGCTCGGTGGCTTGTTGTTGGACAACGGTGCGTGGGAGCGCGTCACCGACGTCGTGAACGAAGACGATTTTTATCGGTTTGACCATCGTTTGATTTGGCATCACATTGCGCGCTTAATTAATCTGTCGCGTCCGGCCGATGTCGTGACGGTCAATGAGTCTCTGGCCAGTGTCGGTAAATCTGAAGAGGTTGGGGGCTTGAGCTATCTCAATGCCTTGGCGCACAACACACCTTCGGCAGCCAATATTCGCCGCTACGCCGAAATCGTGCGCGAGCGCTCGATGTTGCGAAAGCTCGTGACGGTGGCTGATGAAATTGCGGCGACCGCGTTTAATCCGCAAGGTAAAGAAGCGCGTCAGTTACTAGACGAAGCAGAGTCCAAGGTTTTTAAGATTGCCCAAGAAGGGGCAAAGGCCACTGCAGGTTTTCGTGAGATTCAACCGCTGCTATCCGAAGTGGTCGATAAAATTGACGAGCTTTATCATCGCGAGGGCAACACAGATGTGACCGGTGTGCCCACTGGGTTTACGGATCTCGATAAAATGACGTCGGGTCTCCAGGGCGGAGATCTTGTGATTGTTGCAGGACGTCCGTCGATGGGTAAGACGTCGCTGGCGATGAACATTGCCGAGCATGTTGCCATTGAGCAGGGGATTCCCGTCGCGGTCTTCTCGATGGAGATGGGGGCGGTGCAGTTGGCCATGCGTATGTTGGGTTCGGTGGGGATGCTAGATCAACATCGAATGCGAACCGGCAAGCTCTTGGCCGATGATTGGCCTCGTGTGACGCACGCAGTGCAGCGCATGCAAGAAGCTCAGCTATATATTGACGAGACACCGGCATTGAGTTCGGTAGAGGTTCGGGCGCGTGCGCGTCGTCTGGCACGTCAGTGCGGCAAGTTAGGCTTGATTGTGATCGACTATTTGCAATTGATGGGGGCGAGCTCGTCAGGCGAAAACCGTGCGACCGAAATCTCAGAGATTAGTCGTTCGTTAAAAGCTTTGGCGAAAGAACTTGATTGCCCCGTGATTGCGTTGTCTCAGTTAAATCGCAGTCTTGAGCAACGTCCGAATCGTCGTCCGGTGATGAGTGACTTACGCGAATCAGGTGCGATCGAACAAGATGCTGATTTGATTTTGTTTATCTATCGCGATGAAGTCTACAACCCAGATTCGCCCGAGAAAGGAACTGCCGAGATTATTATCGGTAAGCAGCGTAACGGTCCGATCGGTACGGTTCGACTCACCTTCCAGGGCTCTAGTACGCGCTTCCTGAATTACTCAGGCGGTTCAGGCGGTGGGTCGAATTACTGAACTCTCGATGAGTCGAGCGCGGCGATTACCTGGGTTTGTTGCACCCATTGTTTGATCTTGATGGCATCGCCGACTCGCGTACCCTTACCATCTGCATTGAGTAACACAATAGCCATGTCACGGTTATTGATGCGCGCGACCATCACAAGGCATTGTCCTGCTTCGTTGATATAGCCGGTTTTAGATACTTTGATATCCCAGCTAGGGTTCATCACAAGCCCATTTGTATTGCGAAACAAGGTGGCGTGTCCGCTTGACCGAACTTCATGCTGATCGTCTGTGGTGTATTGCCGAATTGCTGAGCGCGATGCTGAGGCTTGGAGTAATTTGACCAGATCACGTGGGCTTGAAATGTTATCGCTTGATAAACCCGTTGGCTCGACGAAACGGCTTTGTGTCATACCGAGTTCTTTTGCTTTGCTATTCATGGCGGCCACAAAAGCAGTCAGGCCACCGGGATAGTTTCGGCCTAATGCATTGGCAGCGCGATTTTCTGAGGACATCAACGCGAGGTGCAGCATATCGCTACGCGAGAGCTTCGTGCCAACGGGCAGGCGTGAGCGGCTATGTTTAACCGTATCAATGTCGCTTGCGGTGACTTCAACCATGTCACTCATGGATTGGTTCGCGTCGACCACGACGATGGCGGTCATGAGTTTGGTAATCGATGCAATGGGCCTTGCCGCATCTTCATTGCGAGAAAACAAGATGGTATTGCTACTGAGGTCTTGTACGAGCACAACATTTGAACGCACTGCAGCCATCGTGCCTGCTACGGCAACGCCGGCGCTGGCAGCACCGTTGCGCGCTTGCGGCGCATTCGACGGTTTGACGGTTGATGATTTGAAGTTGCTGTTGTCAGACTTCGTTGTCGGCTTATTCGTTGCGTCGGCAACTGAACGGCTACCCTGTGGCGTACCAGACGGGACAGCTTTATTTTTCGTGGTCTTTGTTGTTTTGTTGTTTGTCTTTTTGGGTTTAGAGCTGCTTGCCGCTGCAACTGGCTTTTTATCTGTACTGACGGTGGTTTCAGCGTCGGTTTGAGCAAATGATGGTGAACTCACAGCCGCTAAGCAAAGGCTTAGGGCGAATCCGAACCAAGACTTGCGACAGGACAAATTAAACTTAAAAACCATTCTAAGTGCCTTGCTTAGTATAAAAACCATGCGAATTATATACTTAGCTTGGATACTTAAACCAAAATTTTATACATTTTTTAAAATTAAAGGGTTTACCCTTAAATTGCTGGTTTAAGCATGCTCAGTGCTAGCTCAAAAGCGGCTCGCAAAGAAGAAGGGTCGGCGATGCCCTGACCGGCGATATCAAACGCGGTGCCGTGATCGACACTCGTGCGTACAAAGGGGAGGCCAACGGTGATGTTGACGCCTTTGTCGATCCCTAGGTACTTAATGGGGATCAGGCCTTGGTCGTGATATTGCGCCACGCAGATATCAAACTCTCCGTGACGCGCACGCATGAACAGTGTGTCGCCTGGCCAAGGGCCCGAGGCATCGATACCTTTGAGGCGAGCTGCTGCAATGGCGGGTGCAATGATGTCTAAATCTTCTCGTCCAAATTTACCCTGTTCGCCTGCATGGGGGTTTAAGCCTGCGACACCGATGCGTGGCGACTGAATGCCCATCGCCTGACATGCGCGTTGTGCATGTTCAATGGTGCGCAGTTCAAGTGCTTGCGTTAAGGTGGTTGATACTTCTGAAAGCGCGATGTGGATGGTGGCAAGAATGACGCGTACTTGATCGTTGACCAACAGCATCGCGACGTGTTGCGTGTGTGAGCGTTGAGCCAAAATTTCTGTATGGCCCGGAAAATCCAAACCCGCCAGATGCATGGCTTCTTTGTTCAACGGTGCTGTAACAATGCCACTGACTTTACCGAGTAGGGCATCGTCGATGGCCATACACAGCGCATCATAGGCGGCTTGCCCAGCTCGAGCATCGGTGCGTCCCCAAGGTAAGTCTGCGGGCAATGCTGGTTGCGTAGGGCGCACGAAAATACAGTTTGTTTCATTGGTGTATTGATGAATTTCATCAACAGTCGCGAGCTCGATGATTTGTAGTGGCTGATTGAGCAAGTCAACGGCGCGTGATAACGCACCCAGGTCTCCGTATACGACGCAAGCTGCAGGCAGCCCCTGGTCGTGCAGTTTCACAATAATTTCGGGGCCAATGCCAGCCGCATCCCCAAGCGTCAGCGCTAGAGGCGGGTGGGGCGTGACGCGCGAAGAGGATTCAGGCATGTGGTCAGTCGTCTAGAAGCCTTTGCAGCTGATGCGCGCAGGCAAGCGTGAGTGAATAGAGTAACTCACCCACGCGCAGGGTAGGGCGTCACGCGTTTAATTACAGGACTTCTCCGGCGTAGTCGGCCAGGCGAGAACGTTCGCCACGCTGAAGTGTGACGTGTCCGGCGTGCGGCCAGCCTTTGAAGCGATCCACCACAAAGGTCAAGCCAGAACTGCCTTCGGTTAGGTAAGGGGTGTCAATTTGCGCGATATTGCCTAGGCACACCACCTTCGTACCGGGCCCAGCCCGCGTGATGAGTGTCTTCATCTGTTTTGGGGTCAGGTTTTGTGCTTCGTCGATGATCAGGTATTTGTTTAGGAAGGTACGTCCGCGCATAAAGTTCAACGATTTGACTTTGATCTTTGAGCGGATGAGATCCATGGTGGCTGCGCGACCCCACTCGTTGCCCTGTGTGCCGTGCGAGGTTCCAACGCCGCCCTGTGTTTCACCCATGTTCAGCACATCGAGGTTGTCCTCAAGCGCGCCCATCCACGGCATCATTTTTTCTTCTTCAGTGCCCGGTAAAAATCCGATGTCTTCGCCCACTGGCACGGTCACCCGCGTCATGATGATTTCGGTATAACGTTTGGTCTCAAGCACTTGAGCGAGGCCTGCAGCGAGTGTCATTAAGGTCTTACCCGTACCTGCTTGTCCGAGTAAAGACACAAAATCACATTCGGGATTCATCAGCAAGTTCATCGCAAAGTTTTGTTCGCGATTACGTGAGGTCACACCCCAGACATTATTTTTGCCGTGCGTGTAATCACGTAAGGTGGCCAGTACCGCAGTTTTTCCGCTGACTTCACGCACCTGCGCGTAAAGGGGCATGGGTCCTTCAAAAAACACAAACTGATTGATCATGAACTGACCGCACAAGGGCCCGCTGATACGATAGAACGTGATGCCGCCTTGTTGCCAAGACTCGACGCCTTTACCGTGTTTGTTCCAGAAGTTTTCAGGCAGTTGCAACACGCCGGTGTAGAGCAGATCTGAGTCTTCAAGTACGTGGTCGTTAAAGTAGTCTTCTGCAGCCATCGCCAAGGCGCGTGCCTTCAAGCGCATATTGATATCTTTAGAAACCAGTACGACTTGTCGCGTTGAAAACTGATCTTGCAGCGAACGCACCACGCTCAAAATTTGATTGTCTGCCTTGCCCATGGGTAAGTCGGGCGGTAAGGTTCCAGACATCGCCTTGGTTTGAAAGAATAGGCGGCCAGTTGCATCTGTATGACCTAAACCATCAAGCGGTAAGCCCTCATCAAGTTTGGTGTGG
>CAIYCP010000473.1 GCA_903924715.1 uncultured beta proteobacterium | reverse complement strand
GATGACACAGTGTTCGAAGTCTCTGGTCGGGGTGAGTTACATCTAACAATTCTGATTGAAACAATGCGGCGTGAGGGCTATGAAATGGCCGTTTCGCGACCACGCGTTGTATTTCACGAAGAAGACGGCGTCAAGACTGAGCCCTACGAAAATCTGACCATTGATCTTGAAGACAACACGCAAGGCGTTGTGATGGAAGAGCTTGGTCGTCGTAAGGCCGAACTGTTGGATATGGTCAGTGATGGTAGAGGTCGCACCCGCCTTGAGTATCGTGTGCCTGCACGCGGTCTGATTGGTTTTCAAGGCGAGTTTATGACCATGACGCGCGGTAATGGTTTGATGAGCCACACCTTTGATGCGTACGGTCCCGTTAAAGATGGCTTGCTGGGCGAGCGTCACAACGGGGTCTTGATTAGCCAGTACGATGGCGAGGCCGTGGCCTACTCAATCTGGAAGCTTCAGGATCGCGGTCGCATGTTCGTGTCGCATAATGATCCCGTGTATGAGGGCATGGTGATCGGAATTCATAGTCGTGATAACGATTTAGTTGTGAATCCGATTCGTGGAAAACAACTGACCAACGTTCGTTCTTCAGGTACCGATGAGGCTGTGCGTTTGGTGACGCCTGTGGATTGCAATCTTGAGTACGCAGTCGAATTCATCAGCGATGATGAATTGGTTGAGGTCACTCCTAAGAGCATTCGCATTCGTAAACGCTACTTAACCGAAAACGAACGCAAGCGCATGTCACGTTCAGATGCCTAAGTAGTGCTAGGTATTAAAAGCCCTTGTTAAAGAGGGTGTGCCAAAAAAAATACGCTCGGTGTGAACTGAGCGTATTTTTTTGTCTTAACTCGGACGATTGGGCTGTAATTTTAGGATCTGAGGGTTTTCTTGATAAAACTTCACCAGATGTGCGACCACCCGCTCGGGGTCATCTTCAATGAAAAACGATTTTGGATCAAGGGCGTTAATCAGGGCATTGCCGGCTAAGTGCTCTTCGATCCAGCGCATCAGGCCGCTCCAAAAATCCTTACCGACCAGAATGACAGGGCAAGTAGGGATTTTGCCGGTTTGCATTAAGGTCAAGGCTTCGAAGAGTTCGTCTAGCGTGCCAAAGCCGCCAGGTAAGCAAACATAGGCGAGGCTGTGCATGAAGAAGGTCGACTTGCGTGACACAAAGTGTTGAAAGGGCAGTTCTAGACTCAGAAAGGGGTTGGCCCGGGCCTCGTGCCTGAGCTTAATGTGCAAGCCAATACTGGTGCCGCCTGCCTCAAACGCGCCTTTATTAGCAGCCTCCATGATGCCTGGCCCGCCTCCAGCAATGACCGCAAACCCTGCTTTTGCCAATAATTGGGCTATTTTTTCGGATTTTTGGTAGTGGGGCGAGTCAGTTTTGATGCGCGCGCTGCCAAATAGGCTGATTGCTGGTCCAATATTGGCTAGAGTCTCGGCGGCATGCACCATCTCTGACATAATTTGGGTTGTTTGCCGTTGAATTGGCGAAATTTCTTCTTCTTTGTAGCCCATGAAAAAAACCCTATTGCTCGTCGATGGATCAAGTTATCTGTATCGTGCGTTTCATGCGATGCCCGATTTACGTAATGCGCAGGGCGAGCCTACTGGGGCAATCTACGGCGTCGTGAACATGATGCGTAGGATCTTACTGGATTACCCTGCGCAATACGCAGCCTGCGTCTTTGACGCGCGAGGCAAAACCTTTCGTGATGATTTATACCCAGACTATAAATCACATCGGCCCTCTATGCCTGAAGAGCTTGCAAGCCAGATCGAGCCAATTCATGCAGCCATTCGCGCCATGGGTTGGGCTGTGTTGAGCGTGCCTGGTGTTGAGGCCGATGATGTGATCGGTACCCTGGCG
>CAIYCP010000472.1 GCA_903924715.1 uncultured beta proteobacterium | reverse complement strand
GATTTAGTTAAGTCAAATGTCTGAATAATATTAATGCTTGGTTGAGAGCTTCGCTGGATAGGAGGTTGGCCCGCGTCCTTAGCGGCTTTATCCTGAGCAATCTCTCGTGAGCGTATCACGGCTTTTATGTGGTGATTCCAATCGTTGATACCCATTAAAAATATAGCGGCATCGGGTTTATATCGCAAGATATGTTCAAGGGTTTTGTAATGGTGTGGCGCCCTTAGACCCGCAAAGCCCGTATTGATGACCTCAATGTCCCTGCCTAGGTGTTTGGCCAATTGGCCTTCTAAAAGAGCAGACCAAGTTTTTTGGTCGTCCGTGTAGATTTCTTCGGTTGTGCTGCCGCCGATAGTAAATACGCGATACGCATTACCTTTATTTTGGTAGTCAATTTTTTTGGTGGTTCGAAAGCCTAGAGCATCGGTAGAAATATTTTGAACGCCTGTGAAACCAGGCATCCCATCACCGATCACTTCAAGTCGATAATCCAAATTGGCCGGTAAGGTGAGGTACCCCGAAGGGGTACGTTTAAAGTCAACTGGTGTAATCGCGAAATTAACCAGCAGTAGCAGCCACAGGGTGATCGATACGCTGGCAAATTTACCGGTGAAGGCAGAGATCACCATCAAAATCAGGGTCGATTCAATAACCGCTAAGGCGATGATTCTTGAGGGGGATAAAAACCCCGCCACGGTCTGAACAGAAATCAGAAGGCATATTTGTAGAAATGCGATGCAGGCTAAGGCAGCCCAGTGTTTCTTGCTCATAAAAACAGCATATGTAGTTAGTCAGAAAATTTAGAAGGTACAGCGCCTAGCGTGTCCTTTTACATCGTCAAAGATAGTACCTCACCTGAAAAGGGCTCAGAGGCATGCGGCGCTTGTGATGGCAAATCGTTCTGACGCACGCCGGCAAGCGGTTGAGGTCGATAGTTAAAGCGATTTAAAAAATGCTTGCCTCAGTCAATCAGTTGAGCCACATCCTTCCATCCCCAAACTTTTAGGTCTTCTCGCTCAAAGCTCAACTCACCACCATAAACGATTGCGGGTTGTAGGCTTTCAGTCTTGGCGAGGCCTTGCCATTTTCTGAGTCCTGCAGCCCAGTCTTTGGCGTAAGTGGCACCTGATTTGATCTCGATCGGTCGTAAGCCTCGTGCAGTCTCATCGATCAAATCGATTTCGTTACCTGTACTGTCTCGCCAAAAATACAAGGCAGGGGTTTGGCCCGCGTTTAAGCTGTGCTTATAGAGTTCGCTGACCACCCAGGTTTCAAACAGCGCACCGCGAGACGCATGAGTTTCAAGTGTTGTTGCATCTCGTATACCCAAAAGCCAAGCGGCTAGACCAGAATCCAAAAAATACAGCTTGGGTGTTTTGACTAAGCGCTTGCCATAGTTGTTGTGATGGGGGCGAAGCAGCCCGACGATATAGCTTGCTTCGAGTACGGTCAGCCATTGTTTGGCGGTGACTGCGCTAATGCCGCAATCTGCCCCGAGCGAGCTTAAATTCAGTAGTTGCCCTGTGCGGGCTGCACACATTTTGACAAAGGTCTGAAATTGCCCCAGCTCTCGCACATGGATTAACTGACGGATATCGCGTTCGACATACGTAGCCATGTAGTTGCTAAACCAGTCTTGCGGCGCCACGTCGCGACTATACAGGGCAGGGTAGCCGCCTTGAAAAAGCATTTGCGTTAGAGTGTTTGGTAACCCGTTGGCCGCGGCCAGTTCAGACGCACTAAGCGGTAATAACTCGACCCGCGCCACGCGTCCGGCCAGCGTTTGTGTAATTCCCGCCACAAGATCAAGCTGTGCTGAACCGGTCAGCACAAAATCACCCATCAACCCGCGCGCATCGACCAAACCTTGTAGCCAAGACAGCAAGTCGGGGCAGCGCTGAATCTCATCCAAAATCGCACCCTGCGAAAAGCGCGATAAAAACCGCTTTGGGTCGTTTTGTGCAAATTCGCGCTCGTCGGGGTTTTCAAGGGTGATGTAGGGCTTATCGCCAAATACTGTTTTGGCCAAGGTTGTTTTACCAGCCTGACGGGGCCCGGTAATAGCGACGATCGGGAAGCCTTTAGCTAGTCGCCTCAGAGTATTTGCGGCATCGCGGGGGATCATTTACAAATCCAAGTTTCAACTTTAGATTTGTAAAGTATAGTCTTATTCTTATGAAATAGGCTTGTTCAGATTCTTGAATTTGGCGACGATCCGGTCAGCCGCCAGCCCATCCCCGTAAGGGTTATGCGCCTTAGACATGGTTGCGTAAGCAGTTTCGTCTTTTAATAGCTCTGACACATGCTGCACGATTTTGGCGGTATCCGCACCCACCAGCCTAACCGTGCCTGCCTCAACTGCCTCGGGCCGCTCAGTCACCTCTCGCATCACTAGCACCGGCTTACCTAAACTAGGCGCTTCTTCTTGAATCCCGCCGCTGTCGGTTAGCACTAAATAGGCGTGCTTTAGCAAAAACACAAAGGGTTCGTATTCAAGTGGGTCAATCAAGTGAATATTTGGCTGGCCGCTAATGAGTTCGAAAACGGGCTTTTGGACATTGGGGTTGAGGTGTACTGGGTAAATAAAATGCACCTCGGGGTGTGTTGCGGCTGACTGGCGGATGGCTTCGCAGATCGCTAAGAAGCCATCACCAAAGTTTTCGCGGCGGTGGCCTGTGATCAGTACGAACCTTTGCTTGGCCCAGTTAAAGGGTAGGCGTTGGTTTAAAAAGGCTTCGAGCTGAGTGCGTTTGGTTGCGTCGCCTTCAATTCGCTTCAGCACCCAAAACAAGGCGTCGATGACGGTATTGCCGGTGACGGTGATGTTTTGGTCTGGCGAACGCTCATCTAATAAGTTTTGGCGGCTAGATTCGGTCGGGGCAAAGTGCCATTTCGCGATTTTGCTAACCACCTGGCGGTTAAATTCTTCAGGAAACGGCGAAAGGATGTTGTGGGTGCGCAAGCCGGCTTCGACATGGCCGACAGGGACCCCTGCGTAAAAAGCAGCGGTGGCCGCGGCATAGGCGGTGGTGGTATCGCCATGCACAAGCACGGCATCTGGTTTATGGGTTTTTAATACGTCGCGCATGCCCAGTAATACTGCGCTTGTGACATCAAAAAGGTCTTGCCCGGCCCGCATCAGGTTAAGGTCGATATCGGGAGTGATTTCAAAGATATTGAGGACCTGGTCGAGCATTTGCCGGTGCTGGGCAGTCACGCACACAATCGTTTCAAAGGCAGGGTTGGCCTCAAACGCATGCACCACCGGCGCCATCTTGATCGCCTCAGGGCGGGTGCCGAACACGATTAGGATTTTCATTGGGGTTGTAGGCGGCAAAATAGGTGTGTCACAGGTGAGGGACTAGAGTTAAGCGTGTTGGCCTTGAATTTAGCCGATCTTGAGGGGCAGTGCTCTTTTTGTCTAGGTGGGTGGCTTTAGCACACCTCTAAATCATCGTGAGATTACGGTAAAATTTTGCCTTAGTACAGAACCAGCCGCCCTCAGGTGACACCCAACAGAAAGCACAGACTTTCGACCTGCTTGGTGGCTATTTTTTTGGTTGTGATGCGTTTGAAAAAAGTACAAGAAGTTAGTCAGGCAAAGCCGGTCAATCCGCTTTCTAAATACCCAAAGTGGGGCGACGCCGAGTACAGAAGGGCATACCTCCTCGCCTCCATTGAGCAAGGGATCGCCTGGCAGATTAAAACTAACCGCACCGCGCGTGGTTTGTCGCAAGCTGATTTGGCTGACGCACTCGGCGTCGAGCAGTCCGCGGTCTCGCAGCTTGAAGACCCCGCATACGGTGGCCATACGGTTGACACCCTAATTAAGCTGGCCGAGGCGTTTGATTGCGCACTATCCCTGCGGTTTGTGCCCTTCAGCGCGCTTGCGCGCGAAAGCCAAGACTTGTCACCGCAGGCGCTTTATGCTGCGCCGTATGCTGAAGAAACTCTTAATAGTTAAGCCTGTTGACCAAGAAGAAATGCAACTCCAATGGATACTCTATTGACCAAAATACTCGAGGAACAAAGTATCGGTCTTCT
>CAIYCP010000471.1 GCA_903924715.1 uncultured beta proteobacterium | reverse complement strand
GGCAGGTGCTGACGGCCGCGCAGGTGCTGCAATATCAGCAGGTGCAGCAGTTTTCGCCGGTCTTTGAGCTCATTATGGATCTGGCACGCCATGATCCTCAGCATCCGCCTCTTTATTACGTGTTGGCCAAAGTTTGGGTCGATCTGTGGGGCGACTCGGTGTTTGCCTTGCGTACGCTGTCAGTGGTGTTCAGCGCGTTGGGGTTGCTGGCGATGTACTGGTTGATGCGAGAGCTAACGGCAAGTCGTCACGCAGCCGCTTTGGCGCTGTTGTTCATGAGCGTGTCGCCGCTGTTCATTTTGTATGGGCAAGAAGCACGCGAATACGCCTTGTGGTCGCTGGCCTTGTTGTTATCGAGCGCGGCCTTGTTGCGCGCCTTACGCTTGAGTCGATCGCCCGGGTCGGGTGCGTACCGCGCGTGGTTGCTTTATGGCGGCTGCACGCTCATCGCGGTCTACACCTCGCTGACGACCTTGTCGTTGATACTGGTGCAGGTTTTGTATGTGGCCGCCATCACGCGCTTGCGCTGGACGCGTGGCTTGCAGGGTTTTATCGCGAGTCAGTGTGCGATTGGTTTGTTGTTCTTGCCGTGGGCCTTGAACTTGCTACGTAATTTTGAAGCCTTTAGTGCCTCAATGGCATGGTCTTCAGTAATTGTGATTCCTCGCACTGCAGTACTTAGAATTTTATCGTTGAATGTGACGCGCAACGTCTTTGATTTTTGGCCTGAGGTTGTGCAAGACCAGTGGCTGCCGATTGCGTGCTCTGCTGTTTGCACCACGGCGATCGTCGTTGCGGCCGTGTGGGTGTTCAGGCGCACTCAGCGCGAAACGCGGCTCTATCTTTTGTTGTTGCTCGTGTTGCCAACGGCAATGTTGTTGGTGCCGGATTTGTTATTTGGGGGGATTCGCTCATCGAACGCACGCTATTTAATGCCCGTTTGGTTAGGTGTGATCGCGGTGTTGGCACTCGCGTTGGATCAGGCCTTTGCGCACTTGGAATCGGTTTTGGCCTCTGAGCGCTTCTACACTGGGCGGGGCGTACTGAAGGCCTTGGTTTGGTTAGGTGTGTTGTGTGTGGTCGCGTTGGCGATGGCTACAAACATCTTGCACGCGCGGCAGCAAGCCCCTTGGACAAAATCGCTGAGTATCAGTTTGCCTGAGGTGGCAAGCATCGTGAATCAATCGGCTCATCCGTTGATAGTGGGCAATCAAGAACGGCATCATCCGGGTAACCTGTTTGCCTTAGCGAATTTATTAAAACCCGAAGCCAAAATGCAGTTCGTGCCGATCGCACAAGAGTCGACGTGGACGCTACCCGCACATCAAGGCGCTGTTTATTTATATAGCCCGACAGATCAGTTTCGGCATGCCTTAGAAAAAAACAATCAAGTCAAGACAAGGCTTGTGGCAGAGGATTTGTTTTTGCAGTTGTGGATCGTTGAAGATTGACTGCGCCAATTTAGCGTTGCAGCCAAGGTGCAGATTGCCGCCAGTCAGCGGGGTTGGCCCACCACTGCAACGAACTGAAAAAATCCATCAGACGCTTTTGCGGCGGCGGCACCCATTGCGAAACGGCCACCGACTTTAACTCAGAGCCTAGAGTGTCTTGCGCGGGCGAAAACTTGCCCGCAAGTTCTTCGCTGCAAATCGGCCAGGTATTGACATGAAAGCGCATGGGCAATTGTGGGATCGGGGTGGGTAGGCCCGCTCGGCGCACGTGTATCAATTTGTTATCAACAAACCAGCGAATCTCTTCGGGCTCCCACTCAATCGCGTAGCGATGAAACTCAAGAGAAGCATCAAACCCAAGATCAATCACGACAGGTGTGCCACGCAAACCGTAGTTATATAAATCACCTTCTTGGCCCGGATTGTAAAAAACGTTGAGTAATATCTTGGTGGTGTCATGGCCTAAAAACTCGGCATCGATCTCTTGCCAGGGATCAAAGCGATATAGAAAAAAACTTGAAATGACGCCCGGCTCTTTGGTGGGTTTAAAGACCGTTTCAAAGCGGCCAAATTTAAATTTGCCCTCAGGGCTATTTTTAGTGGTGAGATCTGCGGCGGTATAGGCGCGGTCTTGTACGGCCTGGCGTACCACGTTGAGCTTGACGCCACCCTCGGGCATTTGCACCAGGTTGTTCGGTGAAAACACAGCAAGATTACAAAAGAACGTGGTGTCCATTCGATCCCAATAGGCTGGATCAATGGTCTTGAAGGCGTCGGTACGCACCGCTTTGAAGTTGCCTGAGCGACTACCTGCTGAGAGCGCAGCCGAAGGTGTGTTCGTACAATAATTCGACGCGCTTTTGAACGGGACGATCCAGGGGTCGGTGTCAAATTGTTGCGCAGTGCACAGGGCAGGTGCAATCGGGATCGAGCTGCTGGGTCGATACAACACGCCCACAGCAAAGATCGCAAGAGCGAAAACCAAGGTGGCACGAAACATGGTCGGAATCCGAGAAAGAGTGGCGATGACGGTTGAGGCAATCGGCTTTGCGTCTGCATCGTATTTTGCACGAGAGACAGCGCGCCAGCGATTTTGCCCTGTTAAGCAATCTAACAGACCCAGCAAAATCCCGGCGATATCCAGATAGAAGGCGAGCGGGTAGGTGAGCACGCTTTTAAGAATGGAGCGTGCAGTCGCTTGGCGAAAGCCCAGTAAGCCAAGTAATAAAACAATGATAGGCGCGCATAGGCCAATGAGCCCGATGACTTGCACTGCCCCATGAATGGGTAAGGCTGCGCCCGAGAGGTCGCCGACCATGACAGAATGCAATACATTCATGAGCACGATAAACGCGGGCGCAAACCAGGCCCAAAGCAATAGCACCTCAAGCACATAGGCTTTTACTCGCGTTGTGCCCTGTGTCTGAACGACGCCAAGCGCACACAGCAAGCTTGCGCTTAAGGCCGTGGCTTGTGAGAGCCAGGACAGCTCAGTAAAAAAGTACACGCCGATGAGTGCATGCAATACAAATACGCCAAGCACAATCAAATAATGTGTGCCGTGAAACAGAAATTGAAGGCGATCGCGCAGGCGAACGGGTGCGCGACGCAGGAGTGTCAGATGTTTAAAAAAAGCGGTCGTGTGACCGCTCGCCCAACGCCGACGTCGCGCTAAAAAACTGTACAGATCAGGCGAGGTTTCTTCGCATGAACCACTGTAGGGATTGGCGACAACCTTGAGCCCGCGCATAAACAGGCTATAGCTCAAATCGATATCTTCAGTCAGACAGTGGGTGAGGGGCGAGGCCTTTAATAAGTCAGTGCGCATGACGGCTGTGGTGCCAGTAAAAAAGACAG
>CAIYCP010000470.1 GCA_903924715.1 uncultured beta proteobacterium | reverse complement strand
CAGTGCGAGAGTTTGGACTTGGGTTTTGTGTCCGCGGTTCGTGTTCTTGCGGGGGTAACTCAAACAAAACTTGTATCGGCTTTTTGTACCACGTCGAGGCATAAGCTTCGATTTGATGAGCGAAGTTTTTACGCACCCAGTCAAGTTTGAAACGATTTGGCGCAGACAGCCGTAAACACGCCTGCACTTCATCGAAGGCAAGCGGGATCAGCGGACGTATCCACGCGCTGATTTGTTGTGGAGGAAACTCCTGCTCTAGGTGTAAGACGCAGGACTGCCAAAACTGATTCATGTGACTCGCTATGTAAACCCTGATTCTACCCTGTCAAGGCCAAGGTTATCCACAGGTTCGCACGACATTTAAGCGGAGGTTTAGCCTAACCATTTGACTAATTTCAGTTTTTTTGATGAAATGGAGGGCTTTTCGGTATTACCCTAAACTTTTTCGCTCTTTGTTGGACCATTTATCATGAAACGTACCTACCAGCCTTCCGTTACCCGCCGCAAGCGTACTCACGGCTTTCGCGTGCGCATGAAAACTCGCGGTGGCCGTGCGGTCATCAACGCTCGTCGTGCCAAAGGCCGCAAGCGTCTGGCCGTCTAAATAGCCAATTTGGCTTATTTGGGCCCTGTGCCCACTTCTGACAAACCTGTTTTGATGCCGAGTGCCACGTTTCCAGCGGCGGCGCGCCTGCACCGCCCCTCTGAGTTTACAGCGGCCTTATCGGGTCGCAGAGTGGCCCGTGGGGCTTATTTCGTCCTGACTGCTCGGGTCAATGCTGTGTCCGAACAAAGTCCCGCTGAGCCGGCAATTGCCCGGCTTGGTCTCATTATGGCAAAGCGTTTTGCCCAGCATGCCGTGACACGCAACGCGCTCAAGCGCGTTGTTCGCGAGGCCTTTCGGTTGCAACGGCTGACCCTACCACCTGCTGATTACGTCGTACGTTTAAATAAGCCCATCAAGGCAATCAGCTTAAGCACACTAAAACTCGAGGCCAGAACCGAAGCAAGCGCTCACTTTTTGAAGGCGGCGCAATGCTGAAGGCCTTACTTATCGGCCCGATTCGCGCCTATCGGTTTTTTTTAAGCCCCTGGCTAGGACAAAGCTGCCGCTTCACCCCCACCTGTTCTAGCTATGCCATTGAAGCAATCGAGACCAAGGGTTCACTCAAGGGAATCTGGCTTGCCCTCAAGCGTCTGGGCCGATGCCACCCTTGGTGTCAGGGGGGATACGATCCTGTTCCGCCTGCTTTCTCAGAAACAAATACTAAAAACATTGATCGCGGTACAACTTCGCACCGCTGTCATCTTGATTAACGCTAAACTGCGAGCCTTCGCTCGTTAGCTTTTTTATAAATTTAGGCAAGAATGGATATCCGTCGCACCATCCTATTGATGATTTTTTCGTTTTCCCTGCTCATGCTGTGGAACAACTGGCAAGTACATCAAGGCAATCCCCCATTATTCGGTGCACCGCCCGCAGCAACCAAACCGACGGCCACAGCCACTGACCCAAATGCCGCAGCGACTAACGCTGGGGTGCCCGCTGCACCGGCCTCGGCAACAACAACGCCAGCAGGCAGCGCCTCTGCAACGGTTCCTGGTCTGCCTGCCACAACAAATGTTGCTGCACAAACAGTTTTATTTAAAACGGACGTTCTCGCGTTAACGTTTGACTTACAAGGTGCCCAACTGATTCGCACGGATCTACTCGCATTTCCATCCGTTGAAGATCCTGCCATTCCCTTTACGTTGCTAGAGCGTGCAGCCGGTCGCACCTATGTCGTGCAATCTGGGCTCACTGGTGCACCTGCTGGCGCGATGTTCCCCACACACCTTGCGCCCTTCGTGCTTGAGACCGAGGCCCGCGAATTAACTGGTGAAAGCTTGGTGATCAAGTTTTCTTCTACCTCTGGCGACGTCAAGCTTACAAAAACGTTTACGCTAAAGCGCGGTCAGTACGCAATTGATGTTCAACATCAAATTGACAACCTTTCTGCCCAACCTGTATCCCCCTCGGTTTATTTACAAATTACGCGCGATGGTCATGACCCCGCGGGCACCAGTACCGCACCCAGCTTTTTAAGTGGTCCTGCCAATTTCTTTGGCGCTGCAATTTATTCTGAACAAGAAAAGTTTCAAAAAGTAACTTTTGCTGATATTGAAAAGCGTAAAACAAGTCATGTTAAGCAGGCTGATAATGGTTGGTTCGCTTTAATTCAACATTATTTTGTGACTGCGTGGGTGCCCCCTCAGGGCAAGTCGCGTAGTTACGAAATGACTGCGCTTGAAAAGAACCTCTATGCGCTTCGAAGCATCGAACCTGTTGGAACCATCGCCGCCAATGCAAACCTAACCATCACCTCTAAGTTGTGGGTCGGGCCGCAAGACCAATCGGCGCTTGAGGCGTTGGCGCCCGGTCTAGAGCTTGTCGTGGATTATGGTTTGCTAACTATTATTGCCAAACCCGTCTTTTCATTAATGACCTGGTTGTTTTCATTGCTAGGCAACTGGGGTTGGACGATTGTTGCGCTAACAGTATTGATTAAGGCGGCTTTTTATCCCTTGTCAGCAGCCAGCTATCGCTCAATGGCAAAAATGAAAATGGTTGCGCCACGTCTGCAAGCGCTTAAAGAAAAGTTTGGTGATGATCGTCAAAAACTGAATACCGCAATGATGGAGATGTATCGCACCGAAAAAATCAATCCCCTCGGTGGTTGTTTGCCTATCGTGATTCAGATCCCCGTCTTTATTTCTTTATATTATGTTTTAGGCTCAAGCGTCGAGCTCAGAGGCGCGCCGTGGATTCTTTGGGTGCATGATCTTGCAGTGCGTGATCCTTATTTCATTTTGCCTGCCATCATGATGGCGACCATGTTCTTGCAAATGCGCCTGAACCCAACACCACCCGATCCTGTTCAGGCCAAAGTCATGATGTTTATGCCTCTTGTCTTTGGTGGGATGATGTTCTTTTTCCCCTCTGGCCTGGTGCTCTACTGGTGCGTCAACAATATCTTATCGATCGCACAACAGTGGTACATCACCAAGAAGATGGCGGATCTTGCGACCGCAACCAAGCGTTAACCGCTCCGGCTGAATGGCCCACTCTGATCAGCAACCGATCGCCGCGATTGCAACCGCCCCGGGTCGGGGTGGCATTGGCGTTGTACGCGTCTCAGGGCCCCAGTTGGGGCCTTTTATCTATGCGATGCTAGGGCGGTCGTTGATCGCACGCCAGGCGACTTACTGTCGCTTTCCTGACGCTGCTGGCAACACCTTAGA
This sequence comes from uncultured beta proteobacterium, assembly GCA_903924715.1. Lineage (GTDB taxonomy): Bacteria > Pseudomonadota > Gammaproteobacteria > Burkholderiales > Burkholderiaceae_B > Zwartia. The sequence continues at coordinate 59 of CAIYCP010000470.1, read as the reverse complement.
TCAGGGGATTGCTTTATATTTTGAGGCGCCCGCGTCATACACGGGCGAAGACATTCTTG
>CAIYCP010000469.1 GCA_903924715.1 uncultured beta proteobacterium | reverse complement strand
TGCTGCGGTGACAGTGGCTTCAAACGAACACAAGTCTGGGTGCTTGGCGATACGAGGTGAGCCACTAGTTTGTGCTGAAGCGAGCACGCGAATTTTGTTTTGTCGTGCCTGGCTCGACAGTAAAGGCTCAGCACACAGCACAATCGCTGCCGCCCCATCGCTTGCCGGGCAGCAATCAAACATTTGCAAAGGGTCGGCAATCATGGCTGAGGCACATATTTGCTCAAGCGTTAACGATGCACCCATCTGTGCCAAGGGGTTTTTCAAGCCATTGGCTTTATTTTTGATGACGACTGCAGCGATGTCTTCGCGTGTGGTGCCGTATTGGTTGGCATGAATGCGCCAGGCCATACCAAACAACCCCGGAAACGTAAGCCCGCTCGGGCCATCATTTTCGTTATCCATGGCGCAATTCAAGGCCGAGGTCACTTCAGCAGTCGAGGCGTGCGTCATTTTTTCAACGCCCACTACCATCACGGCATCGCACATGCCGCTAGCGATCGCAATCCAGGCATGACGAAACGCGATGCCGCCTGAGGCGCAGGCGCCTTCGACCTTGGTGCAAGGAATGTTACCTAAGCCCAGGCGTTCACCGACAATGCCGGCCAAGACCTCTTTGCCGTTTAGGGGGCCGCTAATAAAGTTGCCAAGATACAGCGCACCGATACGCTCGCGATCAATGCCCGATTCAACGATGGCTCGCGCTGCGGCCTCGACGGCGAGAGATTCAATTGGCGTAGCAACATGTTTGCCAAAGGTGGTCGAGCCAATGCCTGCTACAAAGACGTCACGCATGATTATTTTCCTTTCGCGAGTTGCTTGCGCAGCTCTGTTTTAAGAATTTTTCCGTAATTGTTTTTTGGCAGATCGTCGCTAAAAAAGTATTCGCGCGGGCGTTTAAAACGAGCCATATTATCCAGACACAGGGTATCCATCTCGTCAGTGGTAATCGTCATCCCAGGCTTGACCACGACGAACGCAACGGGCTCTTCACCCAAGTCGGGCTCTTGACGCCCCACGACGGATACCTCGGCTAAAGCAGGGTGGCGCAGCAACACTTCTTCGATCTCACGAGGATAAATATTTGAACCGCCACGAATAATCATGTCTTTTGAACGATCGCGCAGCGTGAGATAACCTTTGGCATCCATTGTGCCGATGTCGCCGGTCCAGAGCCAGCCGTCTCGGATGGCTGCGGCGGTGGCTTTCGGGTTGTTCCAGTAGCCAAGCATTCGGGTATCGCTGCGAGAGACCACTTCGCCTAACTCGTTATCAGGCATATCCTGACCATTTTCGTCGACTACGCGCACTTCAACACCGGTGCGCGCGATGCCGCACGAAGCCAGACGCGCCATGTGTGCGTCATCGCGGGGCCCTTCGTGATCCATCTTCGATAGATGCGTCATGGTCATCGGGCTTTCGCCCTGGCCATAAATTTGCACTAAGCGTGGCCCAAGTAGATCAAGGGTTTGCACCAGATCACTCACGTACATCGGACCACCGCCATAAAAGACCGTCAACAAATTACCGGCAGGGTTTTTGATTCCGTCGGCCGAGCGAATCATGCGCGACAGCATGGTCGGTGCAGCAAACAGTGTGACATCAGGGTACTGCTGCAAGGCGTCAAAGACGATATCAGTGCTGAAGACCGGCTCAATGACTTGATGGCCGCCGCCAAACAAGTGAGGCAGGCTATATAGTCCGGCGCCATGCGAAAGCGGTGCCACGTGCAGCATGGTTTGACCGGGCCGCACGCAGTCAACATCTGCGCCGTACTGCAGGCTCATTGAAATCAGATTGCGATGAGACAGCATGGCGCCTTTAGGAACACCCGTCGTACCACTGGTATAAAAGATCCAGGCTAGGTCGTCTGGATTCATCGAGGCACAAGGCACAGGTGCTGCCCGCACGTAGTTTTCATAGGCGTCTTCATCGACGACTACGATTTGACGTTGTCCGGGCAAATCTGAGAGCGCTTCAACAAGCCCTGCTTTTAGGGAAGCACTGGTGAAGATTACCGCGGCACCCGAGTCTAAGGCGATTGGTTTGACTTCGCGCGGGTGTAATTTTGCATTGACGGGAACCGCGCACAGACCTGCAGCCCAGGTTGCAAAAAGCACTTCAATAAACGCGTTGCGGTTCTCCATGCAGAGAATGACGCGGGCGCCTGGCTCAAGATGTAAGGTGTTGAGTAAACCGCCCGCTAGGCCGTGAACGCGCTGAGCCAGTTGCCCATACGTGAGTGTTTGTTTGCCGCAGGTTAGCGCCTTGAGTTCTGGGTGGCTGAGTGCGCGTGTAAGAAAGGATTTTGCAATATTCATCAGACTCTTTTGCTTTTTTAAGTTCAGATTATCGGTTTGTCGCCTCGAATCATCATATAGCAGAACTTGCGAGTCAGGCAGGCTTTCGCAAGGTAAACGTAGACTGCGCAACGGGTCGTGACAGACGAGATTCTTAGGGCGCAGACATGCGCGCCCATCGGGCAAATACACCGCCGATTGCACGGTAGGTTTGCTCTTGTCCCTTGTATCTAAAAATAATTAAGATGCGTTCGTTTTTTGGGCTAATGAGGGTGTGTTGTCCATACGCACCCTGCCAAGAGTATGTGGGGGTACCATGCTTCGTGGTCACCCAAGTTTGATAGCCATAATCCCAGAAGCGCTGTTTGAGGGTATCCGAGATTTGCCGCGTGGTGGCCTGCTGCATGAATTCAGCCATACAGGGGCCATCCGCAGCGTTCAGCATGGCGATTGAACGCATCGCCAGTCGGGTCCAGTCCCGAATTACAGCGCCAAAACCCGCCGCGGCATAAAGCTGGTCTTGCCGATCGGTGAGCCAAGTCGACGACTGTTCAGGGCCACTTGGTTTCCAGACCAACCGATCAAAGAGCTCGGCAAAGTTGCCCGCGCCATTCACGGCAAGCATGAGCGCATTGGTATTGCTGTTGTTATAAACGAAGATATTTGAGGTCGCTTTTTCAGAGCCGTATTTTTTTAAAAGATCATCGATCGAAATTCGCCCTTTGGTGATGTCACTCCATTCTCCGAATAGAGAGCCGCCGTCTTCATCGGGCGCTCGCGCACCACTGCTCATGGTGAGCAATTGTCGCAGCGTGGCTTGTCCAAACACAGTCTGGTCGATGGTTTTTGCGTAAAGTCCAGCGCGATCGTCCAGTGACCGAAAAAGCCCCGTGCAAAGGGCTTGCCCAACGGTCATGGCGGTCAAACTTTTGGCCATCGAATACGAAAAGAACTTCGTATTGTGATCGGTATTTTTTTTGAATTGTTCGAACAGGATTTGCCCGCGCTCGACGAGGATGATGCCTAGCGCAAACTGATCTTCGTCGAAGGCTTTGCTCGCAAGATCGACGATGGTTGCTTGATCGTGTGTGAGTTCGGTTTTTTTTGTCAACGCCTGGGGTTGTGCAACCGGGCTAAAGGTATGGTGGTCAAAAGGAAAGACGCTTAGCGCACCGGTAATATAGTCTTGACGTATAGCGGGCTCTTCTGCGCAGCAGGTCGCGAACAAAAGTAATGATGTGATGAATCCAATGCAACGCTGAAGGATTTTCATGATCTGTCGGATTGTGTAAATAAAAAGCGCAACGAAGGCGTTGCGCTTTTTAACTGCTGCTAACGCGGCGGCATCTCGATCTTAACTTCTAGCACCTCAAGGCTATCCTGTTTTTCTAGATTGACCTTAATGTCTTCTGGGTTGATTTTGACGTACTTCGAAATCACGGCAAGCAGTTCGCGCTGCAAGGCGGGCAAATAGTCCGGGGCAGAATGTTGACCGCCGCGCTCGTGTGCCAGAATAATCTGTAAGCGTTCTTTGGCAACACTTGCAGATTTTTTCTTTTCTCCGAGTAAAAAAGACAGAAATGACATCATTTGCCTCCAAACAGGCGTTTGAACAAGCCTGGTTTTTCATAGTCGACAAAGCGTAACGGCCTTTCTTCACCCAGATAGCGCGCCACGACATCGCGATAGGCTTCAGCGACATCGGTTTTTTCAAGATGAATCGCAGGCAATCCTTGATTAGAGGCTTGCAGGACGGATTCAGACTCTGGAATCACGCCAATCAGTTTGATACGCAAAATATCTTCGATATCTTTGAGTGACAGCATCTCACCATCCTCGACCCTTTTGGGGTTGTAACGGGTGAGTAGCAAATATTCTTTGATCGGTTCGTCTGCCTCGACGGCGCGGCGTGATTTTGAAGCAAGAATGCCTAAGATCCGATCGGAGTCGCGAACCGAAGACACTTCAGGATTGGTCACCACGAGTGCGTCATCTGCAAAATAGGCGGCTAGCAGTGCGCCGGTTTCAATGCCCGCCGGTGAATCACAGACGATGTAATCAAAGTCCATCGCTTTAAGATCATTGATGACTTTTTCGACGCCCTCTTTAGAAAGCGCATCTTTATCTCGAGTTTGTGAAGCCGGTAAGATAAACAAATTCTCGATATTCTTGTCTTTGATCAAGGCTTGATTCAGCGTCGCTTCGCCCTGAATCACATTGACGAAGTCATAGACGACACGTCGCTCGCAACCCATAATTAAATCGAGATTACGCAGGCCGACATCAAAATCAATGACGGCTGTTTTGAAACCGCGCATGGCCAGACCAGATGAAAAACTAGCACTCGTCGTGGTTTTGCCAAC
>CAIYCP010000468.1 GCA_903924715.1 uncultured beta proteobacterium | reverse complement strand
CTTTTCAGTCTTGGGCGTCAGCCCAGAAGAATGGAATATCGCTTCGGTGCGAACTTTTTATTCGGCCGACGATGGTATCGATGTCACCAATTCACATATTCAACTTGATCGCCTTGAGATCAGGCATCCAGTCGAAGATGGCATGAATATCAGCAGTAGCAGAGTCGAGATCCACAAAAGTCTACTGTTAGATGTCACGAAAACTAGCGACACAGATCGTGACTTGTTTGATCTAGAAACCGATGATGGCGCGTCATTCATAGAACTTTATAGTCGTTGCTGGGTGCGGCTAAAAGGCGTGTTTGGCGATCAGGTGGTGTTGAGTTCAACTGAGATGCCTCGCCCTAACGTGAGAGATGACAACGAGGTACCTTATGCGTTTGAAGGCCAGCTCAAAAAAGCCTCACTCATTTATTCGATTGACAACGATTAGTGATGGCCCGCCGAGTCAACTTTGATTTCCCACCTCTTGATACCTGATGCCATGCCGAAAACTTTTTTTGTTGATGCGCACCATCCAGATTGGGCAGATCGCGCCCTGACGATGACCCGAGAATACTTCGCTTGGATGGACGAGCAGATTCAAGCAACCTGCCATGCCTCGATTGAAGAACTTGTAGGCATGCCGTTGAGTTCCTATGTCGCGTTTTCGATGAACATCATCACCCCTAAAGACGGACTCGACGCTGTGTTTTATCTTCTGGCGACTGAAGGTGAGCCCATCGCGATGGGCGGTTTACGGCGGTTACCCAGTGGGCATGGCGAGGTGGTGCGAATTTATACAAAGCCAGAGCATCGAGGGCAGGGCTACGGAACCAAGGTTCTTGAAAAACTAATTATCGAGGCGAAAAGCCGCGGGTTCAAAACACTCAATCTCGATACAGGTATCTTTATGAAAAATGCTCAATCGATGTATGCATCGAGTGGCTTTGAGAAATGTGAACCCTATGAAGGGGCGGAGCCGCCTGCTCGGCTTTTGCCGTACTGGTATTTTATGAAGCTTGAGCTTAGGTGACTTTATCTTTTACTTGAACGGGGAGGATTTGCTCGCCTTTCGTTAAGAAAATAATCCCTGCAAACGCAGCAATACTAATTATTAAGACCAGACTCGGGTCGTGCTCTTTGAATATGAGCCCAAAGCTAAAAGTACCAAACATAAGGCTCGCATTTAAGCTGATCGGGATCAACGTTGAGGCGACTTGAATTTCTGCTTCGGATAAGCCGCGAAGGATCGCGACGTTATTTGGGGGTGTAAATAAACCTGTGGCGGCGCCGAGTAACAACAAAAACATAGAAAAATGCCACACGCCCCAGCTATCTATAAACAACAAATATAGTAGGCATGCACTCAGACTCAGGTAAGAAGCGAACAGCATCAAGCGCTTTGGAGAAAAGGTGTCTGCTTGGCGGCCAGACCAGGCCGATAACAATAAAAATCCAAGAGGATAAGACAAGAAAATAAGACCACTCACTACTGGTGCAGTGCCGGTTTGGTTTTCTAAAAGAAAGGGGGTTAAAAAACGAAGCCCGCCCATCACGCCTTGAAAAATAAACAACACTAGTAAGCCAATCAAAAAATTTGGTAATTTCAAAATATCTTTGAGCGTAACGCGTGTGTTCTGTGGCTGGAGAACTCGCTTAACGGGCGGCAGCGACTTGTGAGCAAACAGCGTTAAAGCCAGCAGAAATGGAACAGTCCCAAAGAAAAGCCAGCGCCATTCGAAATAAGAGGCTATTAATCCGCCAACGGGCAAGCCCAGAATCATGCCGGCCCCTGCGCCTGTCGACAATAAACCAAACGCCCACCCCAAGCGCTTGGCGCTCACCCAAAGCGCAAGTAGGGCATAGCTACTTGCCACAATGGCCCCAATGCCGATACCCTGAACTATTCGACTGACGATAAGTACGGATAGGGACGGCGAGGCCCCGCAGGCAATTGTCGCGAGCGTGGCGAGATAGGTGCCTGTTAAAAAAAGGCGTGAAAAACCAAGTCGTTGGCCCAGCCAACTCGCACTAACCAACGTAGCGACAAGCCCGAACAACAGACCGCTAATAACATAGGACACCGCGTGCGCGGATGCCTGCAGCTCACGCGCCATATCTGGCAGGGCAACGACGATCATAAAAGACTCAAACTGAAAAAAGCAGGCTGCTAACGCGACGCAGTAAACCAATCTTTTTTCTGCAGGGGGTTCGAGTCGACTCACGCTCAAAACGAAAAAATGACCGCTGAAGGTTGTGGGGCCGTGACAGACCTCAAGTCGTTCATTTGGTAGCAGGCATCCTGATAGAACACCCACGAGTTTTCAAGACCATACGCCGAGGTCACTAAAGCTTGAGTTTGCTTGTCTCGTTGGGCGATATGTTCTAACAACACGTGTAACAGAAGCGCTTTGTCGCGATCGGTACCTGACTCTAGACGTAGGGTTTCATCCGGAAGCGCAACTCGCTCTCGATCGTTAAAGATAGATTCGCTCTTTGTTATTTTTTGCAACCGCAATAGCGCGGCAGCTACATCTTCTAATTGTGACGCAAGCGTGATGGCCAGGGGGTTGCGTCGTGCCGCGTGAAGGTAGGGTGTGCGGTCTGGCACATCCCAGGCGCGATAGGCATAGCGGACCGAGTTGAGGAAGGGATCTGCCAGTTGCTCGACGAGTTTCTCAACATCAGTTCTTGATTGGATGCTGAGCGTTTGTCGAAGTATCGCATTGAACGGAGATTCTGCAGCAGTCTGTCGTGGATGGCTCAAGCCTTGCGCGACCTGCCGTAGACGCACACCAAAAAAATCATCGATCTGTTCTAGATACTGCTGAAGATCTGCACCTTCGATAGAACATTGGCCAGTATCAAATTCAAACGCACCTCCTGCGGTTATTATTTTATTGAAGTCAGCAAACAGCGCGTCAAAGCATCGTTGCGCATCACCGCCAAAATTTTCGTCGACCATGAGTCGCCATTGCTTTTTAGAATACAAACGATTTTTGCCATAGAACCACCAGGGTTCGTGATCTGGTCCGTAGCCAAACGCGCTGTAGTGGGTTGGGCTAGAAAAAATCGCGATCCCTGACACCTCATCTGAATTGAGCGCGAGCACCAGAGCAACAAAAATCGTCGTTTCATCTAGGCATGACGTTAATCCGTCTGGTGCTCGAGAGCCATGGCCGCGAAATTTTCGGTGAGCGTGAACAAGATCGTAGTTTTGGTAGATGTATGCTGGAAAGCGTTCGTGACTAATGTCATTCAAGATCAAAGTCGTCAGCGCAG
>CAIYCP010000467.1 GCA_903924715.1 uncultured beta proteobacterium | reverse complement strand
TGCGGTGGGTTTGGTGTTGCCAGAATTGAACGGCAAACTAGACGGGTTTGCGATTCGCGTGCCCACCATCAACGTGTCACTGGTTGACTTGTCGTTTATTGCTAAGCGCGACACGACTGTAGATGAAGTCAACGCCATTCTCAAGACTGCCTCTGAAGGCAAGCTCAAAGGCATTCTGACGTATCAAACTGAGCAGCTTGTTTCGATTGACTTTAATCACAATCCAGCCTCAAGCAACTTTGACTCGACGCTGACTAAGGTGTCAGGTTCGCTCGTTAAAGTGTCGTCTTGGTATGACAACGAGTGGGGCTTTAGCAACCGCATGCTCGACACCACGATTGCATTGATGACCGCAAAATAATCATCACGCACGATACAAGAGGCCCTTCGGGGCCTCTTTGCTTAGGGAATTTATGACGACTGTTCAAACTCTTTCTGGGCTGGCAAAGGCCGGCAAACTGTCTGGTAAGCGTGTGTTTATTCGCGCTGACTTGAACGTACCTTTCGATGATGCCGGCAACATCACCGAAGACACGCGTATTCGCGCTTCGGTTCCGGGTATTCGCTTGGCACTGGATGCGGGCGCTGCGGTCATGGTGACCTCGCATTTAGGGCGTCCAACCGAGGGCACACTCAATCCTGAAGATTCTCTTGCGCCGATTGCTAAACGCCTGTCCGATTTAATGGGCATGCCCGTGACCTTGGTGCAAAACTGGGTAGACGGTGTGACGGTCGCTGCGGGCCAGGTCGTGTTGCTTGAAAATTGCCGTGTCAACAAGGGTGAAAAAAAGAACGACCCTGAGCTATCTAAAAAAATGGCCGCGTTATGCGATGTTTATGTCAACGATGCCTTTGGTACGGCGCATCGCGCCGAGGCCACCACGCATGGTATCGCGCAGTTTGCCCCTATTGCGTGTGCGGGCCCTTTGTTGCAAGCTGAGCTCGAGGCCTTGGGCCGCGCGCTATTAGCGCCTAAGCGCCCTCTGGTGGCGATTGTGGGTGGTTCAAAGGTCTCGACAAAGTTGTCAATCTTGCAATCGCTCGCTGATAAGGTTGATCAATTGATCGTGGGCGGCGGGATTGCCAATACGTTTATGCTGGCCGCCGGATTGCCAATTGGTAAATCTCTAGCTGAGCCCGATCAGTTGGATCAGGCGCGCGCAGTGATGAAAAAAATGCAGGCGCGCGGCGCGGCTGTGCCAATTCCAACCGATGTCGTGTGTGCCAAAGAATTTTCAGCGCAGGCCAAGGCCACGACAAAGTCTGCCAATGAAGTGTCGGCAGATGATTTGATTTTGGATATCGGTCCTGCAACCGCTGCTCAGCTCGCTGCGATTTTGAAACAGGCCGGCACCATTGTCTGGAATGGGCCGCTCGGTGTGTTCGAGATTGAGGCGTTTGCAAAAGGCACAGAAGTCGTGGCCCATGCCATTGCTGCTTCAGCAGGTTTTTCAATTGCTGGGGGTGGCGATACCTTGGCTGCGATTGCCAAGTTTGGGATTACCGATCAAGTCGGTTACATCTCAACAGGGGGCGGCGCCTTTCTAGAGTTTCTGGAAGGCAAAACCCTACCGGCTGTTGAGATTTTGCAAAAACGCGCTGCGGGGTAAAGCGTTTTTGGCTACTGACGTGATGACGAACAACGACTCGATGGCAAAACATTGAGTCGTTGTTTTTTTAATCCACGATAAAAAGTGTCGCGCCTGTTGTGGTGGATGATTGATGCGGTTCAGCATGATCTGCAACTTGATAGCTAGTACCGGGCGTTAGATCAAAATGCCGGCCATCTTTGAGCTCGGTATGTAAAGAGCCTGTCAAGCAAAATAAGATGTGGCCTTTCTCGCACCAGTGGTCTGCCAAGTAACCCGCACTGTATTCAACCATGCGCACGCGGATCTCGCCGAATTGACGCGTGCGCCAAAATGCTTTGCCGGTGGTGCCTGGATGTTCGGTGACTTCAACACTTGACCAATCTGTCGTGCCAAACGGAATATTGTTTATTTGCATGATATCCCTTGAGTTTTAAAGGTTTTAGCCCCATTGTGAAAGGGTGTCCACCCTTTTGGTGCGCCTCGAGCCACCACACATATGGAATTCAAAGACTACTACAAGATCCTTGAAGTGCCACGCGAAGCTTCGCAGGATGATATCCGCAAGGCGTATCGTAAGCTTGCGCGCAAGTATCACCCCGACGTCAGCAAAGAGCCAAACGCCGAAGCGCAGATGCGCGACGTCAATGAAGCCAATGACGTGTTGCGCGACACTGAAAAACGTGCGGCCTACGACGGAGTGGCCGCCGAGGTGTCGGGCGCCAATGGCGCAGCGCCTGGCCCGGGCTGGGATCGAGGGTTTGAATTTTCGGGTGCCAATGGAGCTGAGCCGAGTCAGGCTGAGTTTCGAGACTTTATGGCGGGCTTGTTTAAACAGGCGGCGCAACAACGACGTACGCAAGAGCGTGGTCAAGGATTTGATTCAGGTCAAGGCCAGGCACAAAACTTTCGTGGTGAAGATCATCACGCAGATATTGAAATCACGCTTGAGGACAGCTTTGCTGGCGTCACGCGTGAACTTAGCTTGCGCTCAGTGCAATTGGATCCTCAGGGGCAGCCTCAACTCGTGAATCGCACGTTGAGTGTCAAAATTCCTGCAGGCGTGAAAGCGGGGCAAATGATTCGTTTGGCGGGGCAAGGAATGCCGGGCGAGGGTTCGGGTGCCGCAGGTGATTTGTTCTTAACAGTGCATTTTGCTGCGCACCCCGTATATCAAATAGATGGTCGTGATCTCACGATGAAATTGCCCATCACGCCTTGGGAGGCCGCGCTTGGGGGTAAGGTGCACGCCCCAACCTTGGCCGGGGCCGTTGAAGTCAATATTGCAGCAGGCAGTAAGCAAGGCGGCAAATTGCGTTTGCGTGGCAAGGGTTTGCCAGGGGATCCGCCGGGCGACTTGTATTTAGTGCTTGATATTGTTTGGCCCACTGCGGACAGCGAAGCCACGCGCGCCGCGTATGAGCAGTTAGCCAAGGTTGCGGCGTTTAATCCGCGCCGTCATTTGGGAGTTTCAGCATGAGCAACGTGACGGTATGTGCAGCGGTATTAGTCGATGAGCAGGCGCCCATCACGATTCATGAGTTGGCAAGGTTTTGCGATCAGCAGATTGAGTGGGTCGTGACCTTAGTCGATCACGGCGTGTTGCAGTCACTTAAGCAGCCCGAGCAGCCCGAGTTGTGGGTGTTTACGAGCCCGGCAGTGGCCCGAGCTCGGCAGGTGGCGCGGTTACAGCGCGAGTTTGATGTCAACCTGGATGCTGCAGCATTGATCGCTGATTTAATGCAAGAGATCGGCCAGTTGCGAGCAGAGTTAAGTAATCGTTAACTCAAATAAGTCATTCATTTTGTAATAAGCAAATGACTTATTAGTCGTTTAAGAAATATAGGACCCTATCCTACACTTCCAGTCCGAACCCGCATGACGGGGATGAATAGACTGGATTGAGTGATGCTCGCCCCACTGACCAAAAGCGCTGATTATGTCTTACAAGCCAAGGGCTTGCGCCTGCAGTATGGCGCTGAGAAACCCTTAATCGATGGGCTGGATTTTGCAGTGTCGGCCGGTGAGATCGTGGCGATTCTAGGCCCGAGTGGAGTCGGCAAATCGAGTTTATTGCGTATTTTGGCCGGCCTTCAGTCGCCTGCGCAGGGCACGGTGCTTGTTGAGGGTAAGCCGCTTCTGGGTACTCACCCCCGAGTCGCGATGGCGTTTCAGGATCCGAGCCTGCTGCCGTGGTTAACGCTTGAAAAAAATGTTGCCTTCGGTTTGGACTTTAAACATCAACCCCATTTAACCGTCGCAGAAAAAAAACAGCGTATCGATGTCGCCATCCGCGAGGTTGGCCTAGAGCACGCGCGTCACTTGATGCCGGTTGAGTTATCAGGTGGGATGGCGCAGCGCACGGCGCTTGCGCGCTGCGTGGCGCGACAGCCCGAGGTTATTTTGTTGGATGAGCCCTTCGGTGCGCTCGATGAAGTGACGCGTGCGACCATGCAAAAGCTTTTGTTGAAACTGCGTGAAGATCTAGGCACTGCCGCCGTACTAATTACCCACGATATCGACGAGGCATTGCAAGTTGCCGATCGGATTGTGCTCTTGGGTGGCGCGCCAGCGCATTGCCTGGGTGAGTGGGAAATCGCGTATTCACAACCGCGTGATGATCTTGTTGAAGAACTCGGTCAGTTACGCATTGAAATTTTACGAACTTTGCAACGTGCGTTGCATCCGAAACCAGCGGCAGTGCCCGTTAAATACGCTTCAAAGGAATTAGCAGATGTGTCTTGAGCATGTCTCGCGTCGCGAGATGTTGAAATTAGCCAGTCTATTTACGGTTGCCGGAGCTGCTCCGCTATTGTCCACCTTCAATGCGCAGGCTCAGTCAGCTGTAAACGGACCGGTACGCATTGGTTATTTGCCGATTACCGATGCTGCGCCATTGCTAGTCGCACATAACAATGGTTACTTTAAAGACGCGGGCGTCGAGGTCGAAAAGCCCACCATGTTGCGCAGTTGGGCCCAACTGATCGAAGCCTTTATTGCGGGTCAGGTTAATGTGGTGCATCTGCTATCGCCAATGACGGTTTGGGCGCGCTTTGGCAGCAAAGTGCCGGCTAAAGTTGTGGCCTGGAACCACATGGGCGGTTCTGGCCTCACGGTCTTGCCAGAGATTAATGACATTAAAGCGTTGGCCGGTAAAACGGTCGCCATTCCCTTTTGGTATTCGATTCATAACGTCGTTTTGCAGGCGATGTTGCGTGAGTCAGGCTTAGAACCCGTCTCGCGCAAGCAGGGGCAACCTACAGCGAATGAAGTGAACCTCGTTGTGATGGCGCCGTCAGATATGCCACCCGCACTCGCCTCGCGCAATATTGCCGGCTATATCGTGGCCGAGCCATTCAACGCGTTGGCTGAAACGATGGGAATTGGCAAAGTGTTGCGCTTTACGGGCGACGTTTGGCGCAACCATGCTTGTTGCACGGTGTTCATGCACGAACGTGACCTCGAGCAGCGCCCGGAGTGGTCGCAAAAAGTGGTGGATGCGATTGTGCGTGCCCAGTTATGGATACGTGAAAATCGCGCCGAGACCGCACAGCTCTTGTCCAAAGAAGGCGTGAACCGGTATACGCCGCATGCTTTACCCGTACTGAACAAAGTCTTGTCACCGGCGGCGAGCGATCGTGAATCGTATTTGTCGTCTAAGGCGATTCGTCACGCAGACTGGCAAGACAAGCGCATTGATTTTCAGCCATACCCCTATCCAAGTTATACCGAAGAGTTGGTGGCGCGTTTAAAAAATACAGTGATCGAAGCGGATCGCGGCTTTTTAGCGACGCTCGATGGCAAGACGGCTGCGGCGCAATTGGTCGACGATCGTTTTGTCAAACGCGCGATTGAGGCGGTGGGCGGCTTAACCAAGTTTGGCCAGAATCCAGACTACACGCGCAAAGAAGTGATCGAAGTCTAATGGCGAGTCAGCCACAAACGCGCGCTGCTTGGCGTGTACTGCAGGGCGTGTTGGGAATCGTCCTGTTCGTGGGCCTCTGGTGGCTCTTGACAGTGCCATTTTCAACGCCAGGCTCGATGGGGATGCGCTTTGCCCCCGGACCTTCTTTGACGACCTTGATCGGTTTGTTGCAGGGCGGTGAAATCTGGATTCACATTGCGGTCAGTTTGCAGCGCGTGGCGATCGGGCTTGGTTTGGCGTTGTTGGTCGGTGTTCCGCTCGGCTTACTGCTTGGCGCATCTGCGGGTGCGAATGCGACGCTGTCACCAGCCTTTCAGTTTCTAAGAATGGTGTCCCCGCTGTCATGGATGCCCATCGCAGTGATGGTGTTTGGCGTTGGTGATCGACCTGTTTATTTCTTGTTGGCCTTCGCAGCGCTGTGGCCGATTATGTTGAATACGCTTGCAGGGGTGCGTGCGCTGGATCAGCGGTGGTTGCAGCTATCTCAAAGCTTGTCAGCCACGGGTTGGGAAACCTTGAAGGGCGTCATCGTGCCGGGCATATTAGGCCATGTGTTAACGGGTACACGTCTGGCGATTGGTATCGTTTGGATTGTGCTGGTGCCCTGCGAAATGCTAGGAGTTTCTGCAGGACTTGGTTATTTTATTTTGGATACGCGCGATCGACTCGCGTATCACGAGTTGATGGCAACAGTCGTGCTGATTGGGCTGCTAGGATTTTTGCTGGATATGGCTTTTAGAAAGTTGTACGAAGCCTGGAGTAAAAGCCGCTAGCTTGGTTAGAGGCAGGTTAGAGGTTGTGCTGCGCACTTAGCGCAGCACAATACATGCGGGCCCAGCTTAAAGAAAAATTTTGGACGCGCCCCAGAACAGGCCTGCTGACAACAGCATTGAAGCGGGTAAGGTTAAGACCCAGGCCGTCAAGATCGTACGTACAGTGTTTTGGTGCAGACCACTTTTATTGGCCACCATCGTACCTGCGACGCCGGAAGATAAAACATGGGTGGTAGATACGGGCAAGCTATAGAGATTGGCGAAACCAATCGCCAGCACTGCGGTGACTTGCGCGCACATGCCCTGCGCATACGTCATGCCTTGCTTGCCAATTTTTTCTCCAACAGTTTTGACGACTCGGCGCCAGCCAATCATGGTGCCAATCCCCAAGGCAAGTGCGACGAGCAGAATCACCCAAAAAGGAGAGTATTCAGTCGTGGCAACGAGATCTTTGCGCAATTTTTTAAGGTCGGATTTTTCACGCTCGGGTAAGCCGTGTAAGGCCGCGACCTTGCGGGCGGTGTCATCTAAGCAAAGTAGATAGCGACGCACTTGAATTCGGCTTTGAGAGCTGAGCGTGTCGTAGTCGCGTACTCCGTCGAGCATCGTACGCAGGGCCGTGATCGTTGCCATCGTGGTCGCGGGGTCGCAGCGATAGACCTTTGGCAAGTCTTGTATACGATCAGCTTTGTCGAGTAATAAAAACTCACCTAGGGTGTGGGTATTGCGTTCGTAAAAATCGCTGAGATGTAGTGCCGCATCGTAAGAGCGTTTGATTTCGTATGGGGTGGCGTTGATATCCAGAACAAACTTGGCCGGCACAATCCCAATTAACACGAGCATGATGAGGCCGATTCCTTTTTGCCCATCGTTTGAGCCATGCACAAAGCTCATTCCCATCGCCGACATGATCAACACGACGCGGTTCCAAAATGGCGGGCGCTTTTTATCAGCTAACTCTCGGCGCTGGCTTGGGGTGACATGCATTTTTGAGAGGGGCCACCAGTACTTGAGCATAATCAGAAATACGCCCGCGATTAAAAACCCCACGAGCGGAGACACGACCAGCGACATGCCAATTTCAATCGCTTTGCGCCAGTTCACGCCCTCGCTTAAGGGGGCATGTGTCACCCAGGCATTTGCTAATCCGACGCCCAAGATCGAACCAATTAAGGTGTGTGAGCTTGAGGCGGGGATGCCAAAGTACCAAGTGCCGAAGTTCCAGGCAATGGCTGCCGCGAGCATTGAAAACACCATCACCAGACCGCGTCCGGTATCTACATCAATCAGAAGCTCAACCGGCAACAGGTGCACGATGGCGTAGGCCACACCAACGCCACCCAAAAGCACACCTAAAAAGTTAAAAATACCCGAGGCCACAACGGCCAAATGGGCGGGCATTGCCTTGGTATAGATCACCGTTGCGACGGCATTGGCGGTGTCGTGAAAGCCGTTGATAAATTCAAAGGCCAGCACAAAACCTAAGGCAAGGACCAGGGAAAAAGCGACCCCAGGCGTTAATCCTGCAAAGAGATCAAACATCGCAACACCGTCAGGAAAAGTTTCCGTATATTACTTGTAATAAAAATGTCAGGTTGTTGGAGCCAGTGCTGTTAAATTAACGTTTAATTTCAACGTCTTGTTTTGGCAGCTTTTATGACTCAGTCCCCACTTTCTCCAGAAACCCTGCGTGTTGGCATTGTTTCGGTGTCAGATCGCGCTTCAAAAGGTATTTATGAAGATCAAGGTGTGCCGGCGTTACAGGCATGGCTTGAGCGCGCGGTGTCAACGCCCGTGCAGACGGTTGCGCGTTTGATTCAGGATGAGGCCGTAGAGATTTCGGCGGCCTTGATCGAGTTGGTGGATATTGAGCGTTGCCATCTGGTGTTGACAACGGGTGGTACTGGCCCGGCACGTCGCGATGTGACGCCTGAGGCGACGCAGGCCGTGGCAACCCGCGAAATGCCAGGCTTTGGTGAGCAAATGAGACAAATTAGTTTGCAGTTCGTGCCCACGGCGATTCTGTCACGTCAGGTTGCGGTGCTGCGCGAAATCGAAGGGCATGCAGCGCTGATCATCAATTTGCCTGGCCAGCCTAAAGCAATCAGTGAAACCCTTGAAGGCCTGAAACGCGAAGACGGCAGTGTGGTCGTATCGGGGATTTTTGCTGCCGTGCCCTACTGTATCGACTTAATCGGTGGTCCCTATATCGAAACCCGTGACGCAGTAGTCAAGGGTTTTCGTCCTAAGTCTGCGCGACGCCCGCCCGCGGTTTAACTAACCGGGGCAGGTCGGTTTGTGATGGCGCCTCAGGCCTGCGCTGGGTCAAGCGCAAGTCGCCACAAAGAGGTGACTTCTGCGCGCCGGGCATCCGCAAGTGGATCGGCTTCTTCTTTTGCTTTGGGGTGCACTGGGCGCGTATCCAGACGTTCAAGGACGACCAGGCCGGCACGTTCGATGGCGGCCAAGAGTGCCGCACGGCTGCGTAAGCCAAGGTGTTCGGCCAAATCTGACAAAATCAACCAGCCTTGGCCGTTGGGCGTCAGATGTTTGGTTAAACCAGATAAAAATCCTAACAACATGTGTTGATCTTGATCGTAGACCGCTTGCTCTAAGGTCGAGGCAGGACGCCCCGGTAACCAAGGCGGGTTGCAAAGCACAAGGTCCGCTTGGCCTTCAGGAAACAAATCAGTCTGCTGTACCGTGATTTGTTTACCCAGATTGAGGCGATTGATATTGTCTTGCGCGCACAGTAAGGCGCGTGCACTGGTGTCGGTGCCCACGACGTGTTTGACGCCCTGTTTGACCAAAAGTGCGGCCAGTACGCCCGTACCCGTGCCAATGTCAAAGGCCGTGGTGATCGAAAGCGGGCTTGCGCGGAAGGCTTGATTCACTAAATCTAGATATTCAGAGCGGATGGGGGCGAAGACCCCGTAGTGAGGGTGAATCCGATCTTGCAACGCGGGCACTTCAACACCTTTTTTGCGCCACTCGTAGGCGCTGATGACGCCGAGCAGCTCGGTCATGGGCATGACGTAAGGCTCAGCGTTGTCACCATAGGCAGCCAAGCAGGCGGTGGCCACTTCTGGAGCGCGGCGCAAGGTCAGCGTATGGTGGGGCTCGAACGTCAGCAACAACATGCCTAGCGTGCGTGCCCGTTGCGCGCGGGCGAGCCGAACCTGATGGAAACGCTCAGGGTAGGGCTGCTCAGCGTATTTGACGCGACGCTTGGCGGTACGTCGACCCAGTGCCTGCAGTAACTGGCGGGCATTTTGAAAGTCACCGGTCCAGATGAGTCCGACGCCCTCGCTGGCCAAGCGGTAGGCAATATCTGCGGTCATCGTGTCGTCAGCGACCATCGTGCGCTTCGGGGGTGCCCAGTTGTTCTCAGAGCGCCAGGGCAATGACTGTGTCTGGTCGTTTTGTTCCCAGGAAATCACTGGGGCTAGGGCCGAACTTGGGCTGTTAGGCGGCATAAAAGCGTCTCGATTGTTTGTCTGGATAGTGCGAAACCCGGATTTGGGGTGTTTTCAGGGCAAATACTGTCATGCTGCCGTAAAATAACGGGTTAATTCATCCTCCATCCCGTCATTTTGCTCTAAAAAAGGATTTCTCATGGCACTCGTCTCTATGCGCCAGCTTTTGGATCATGCCGCTGAGCATGGTTATGGCATCCCCGCCTTCAACGTCAACAACCTTGAACAGGTGCAAGCCATCATGGAGGCGGCCGCTCAAACCGACAGCCCAGTGATCATGCAAGCCTCAGCAGGTGCGCGCAAATATGCGGGTGAGGGCTTTCTTAAATACTTGATTCAGGCTGCGGTTGAGTCGTATCCAAATATCCCTGTTGTGATGCACCAAGATCACGGCCAATCGCCTAAGATTTGTCAGGGCGCGATCGACCTTGGTTTTTCAAGCGTGATGATGGATGGTTCGTTGAAAGAAGACGGCAAGTCGATTGCTGATTACGATTACAACGTTGCCGTCACTAAGCAAGTGGTCGACATGGCGCACAAGTTGGGTGTCACGGTTGAAGGCGAGCTTGGCTGCCTGGGTTCGCTCGAAACCATGGAAGGCGACAAAGAAGACGGCCACGGTGCCGATGGCAAACTGACGATGGATCAGTTGTTAACTGACCCCGAACAGGCTGCTGATTTTGTGCGTCGAACGCAACTCGATGCCTTGGCTATTGCCATTGGTACAAGCCATGGCGCTTACAAATTTACGCGTAAGCCTACAGGCGACATCCTGTCGATTTCACGTATCAAAGAAATCAACAAGCGTTTGCCCAATACGCACCTGGTCATGCAT